>CALASU010000174.1 GCA_937888765.1 uncultured Clostridia bacterium
ATGCTCTGATCCCCTTCGATATCCCTTGTTGTCAGCGTAAATGTTGCCCCTTCTTCCAGTGTAACCTTTTCTTCCGCAAAGGTCTTGATACGGATTTCAGGGCCTTTTGTATCCAGAATCAGAGGAATGGGTGCACTCATTTTTTCTCTTGCTTCTTTTACTTTTGCGATGGTTTCCGCATGGCTTTCATATGTGCCGTGGGAAAAGTTGATTCTTGCCGCCGCCATACCGTTTTCAATCAGTCCCTTAATCTTTTCCACATCATTTGTGGCAGGACCGATGGTGCAGACAATTTTTGTTCTTCTCATTGCAAAATCTGTTTCGTTTTTCAGTACGTTTTCCTGGTCAATTTTAGATTGAAAGCACTTTAATAACATCATAGATCTCCTTATCCAGCGTTTTCTTCATTGCAAAGGTATCTTCCAGACTCAGTACCTGGTATTTCCCGTCATTGAAGGCCATCGCTACGTTTTCTTTTCCTTCCAGTACTGCTTTTACTGCATAATAGCCCATCATAGAAGCATGCATTCTGTCTACTGCTGTAGGGCTGCCGCCTCTCTGCAAATGCCCCAGAATGGTCGCTCTTGTCTGAATGCCTGTAATATCCTGAATTTCCTTCGCCAGCTTCTGTGTACCGCCAACACCTTCTGCTACAACTACCAGATTATGGCGTTTGCCAATGCTTCTGTTTTCCAGAATCTGCTGGATTACCTTGCTGCTGTCGATCTGATCTTTTTCTTCAGGGAACATTACTTCTTCTGCACCGCCGCACATACCGCACCATACTGCGATATAGCCGGCATCTCTTCCCATAACTTCCACAACAGAGCATCTTTCGTGAGAGTTGGAAGTATCGCGCAGTTTGTTCAGCGCATCCATACCTGTGTTTACTGCTGTATCAAACCCGATTGTATATTCTGTACCGTTCATATCCAGGTCGATTGTTGCAGGGATACCTACACAGTTTACGCCGCGTTTTGCCAGATCAGCCATACCACGGTAAGAACCGTCGCCGCCAATAACAATCAATGCATCCAGACCTAAGATTTTGTAGATTGCCGCCGCTTTGTTCAGACCTTCTTCTGTCATCATTTCAGGACAGCGTGCAGTATGCAGGATTGTGCCGCCCAGATTCATTACGTTGGAAACGTCTTTGCTGTGCATTTCCTGAATTTCGCCGCCGATCAGACCTGCATAGCCTTTGCGGATACCAATGACTTCAATATCATAGTAGCGTGCAGTTCTGACTACAGCACGAATCGCCGCATTCATACCGGGTGCATCGCCGCCGCTTGTCAGCACCCCGATTTTCTTAATCTTTTTTCCGTTTACTTCTGTCATAAATGAATTCCTCCCATAGTTTCCAAACAGACAGGTTCTCCTGTCTTTTATATTACTTTTCTAACTCTACATCTCCCGCACGGATCACGCCAAACTGGGTATATACCTCTGCATTTCCTCTGATCTTGATCGCAGAGGTATTGTCTGTAAACTGTGCAACCAGAATTTCTCCTGCATCCAGTTTTTCTGTATGGTGAATTCTGGTTACCTCCCCACGGGTCACACCAATGATATTCACACCCTTTTCCAGTGCTTTGATGCAGATATAAGGCGTTTCTACTGTTTGTTTCACAGGTACCCTCTCCTTTTTAAAATTTCAATGCAACATTTTTCGCACCTAGCAAAAGCTCCAGCTCATCGCAGAGTGCTTCTTCTCCGGTTACCCAGTAGTGTTTTTCCGCCTTCATTTTTTCCTTTGTCTTTTCCCGATAGATATACACCGGAACTTCTCCGTGATATTTTTCCAAAATCGCAGTAATCTGTCGAAAAGGGACTTCCCGTTCTGCCGACAGTTTCAGCCAGACAGATTTCGGCATCTCCTGTCCGCCCGCAATCAGCAGGGAGATTTCAGAAGCGATGATCTTTCCTTCTCCATCGGCAGAAACATTCGCTCTGCCGTGAATCATCAGTGCTTCTTCCTCTTTTAACAGCATTGCATATTTTTCATACACCTTCGGGAACAGTACGATTTCCATTGTTCCGCGGAAATCTTCCAAAGTTAAAAATGCCATCTTATCATTGTTTCTTGTATATTTTACCGAAATCGCCGTTACCATACCACCAACAATGACTTTTGTACCTTCTTCCACCTGCAGACGGTCTTCTCCGTCTTCCACAGGCAGGAAATCCAGACTGGTATGGCTGATCTTTCTGCGAATGGTTTCTTCATGCTCTGCCAGCGGATGCCCGCTGACATAGATCCCCAGGACTTCTTTTTCCATTGCCAGTTTTTCTCTGGGGGGATATTCTTTGATCGGCGGCAGTTCATCCTGCTGACGGAAAGTTTCATCTCCGCCTACCAGATCAAAGAGGTTCATCTGCCCTTCGATATTGTTCTTGCGTGCCTGCCCAATGCCGTCCAATATGCCTTTATAAATGACCATATACTGACTGCGGAAGCCGCCCAGAGAGTCCATCGCACCGCCTTTGATCAGGCTTTCGATGCCTCGCTTGTTCCATTCTCCCGCTTCCATACGGTTGCAAAAATCTGTCATGGATGTATAGGCACCATTTTTTTCACGCTCTGCCACCAGTGCATCCACCGCACCCTTGCCGACATTTTTGATTGCCGCCAGAGCAAAGCGAATTTTCCCATCCGATACAGAGAACTGTCTGTATCCCTCGTTGATATCGGGCGGCAGAAGCTGTATCCCCATTTTCTTACATTCTTCCACATAGGAAGAAACCTTTGCGGCATTATCCATGACGCTCGTCATCAGAGCCGCCATAAATTCCACAGGATAATGTGTCTTTAACCATGCAGTCTGATAGCCTACCACAGCATAACAGGCGGCATGGCTCTTATTGAAGGCATACTTCGCAAAGTCCGTCATTTCATCGAAAATGGATTCTGCCACTTCCGCAGGAATCCCGTTTTTCACACAGCCGGGTACATCTTTCCCATCGCCGTAAACGAAGTTTTTGCGTTCCTCTGCCATAACGGACGCTTTTTTCTTACTCATGGCACGGCGCACAAGGTCGCTTCGTCCTAAGCTGTAGCCCGCCAGATCACGCACGATCTGCATAACCTGTTCCTGATAGACAATGCAGCCATAGGTATTTTTCAGAATCGGCTCCAGACTTTCATGGGTATATTGTATGTTATTTCCTGCATTTTTTCCCTTGATATATTTGGGAATGAAGTCCATCGGGCCGGGACGATACAGAGAAATTCCCGCAATCAGATCCTCCAGTCGTTTCGGCTGCAATTCCCGCATAAACTGCTTCATGCCGCCGCTTTCCAACTGGAATACGCCCTCTGTTTTCCCCTGCGAAATCATTTCATAAACCGCAGGGTCATCTTCTGGAATCGCATCCATATCCAGCTTTACGCCGTGCAGACGTTCAATTTCCTGTACAGCACTCTGAATCACAGTCAACGTACGAAGCCCCAGAAAATCCATCTTCAAAAGCCCTAATTCCTCAAGCAGTGTCATCGTATACTGTGTATTGACCTGCCCGTCATTTGCACTGAGCGGAACATACTCCATAACAGGCTCACGGCAGATCACAACACCCGCCGCATGGGTAGAGGAATGTCTGGGCAGACCTTCCAGACGCAGAGAGGTATCAATCAGCCGCTTTGTGTCTGCTTCTTCTGCATATGCCCTTTTCAGATCAGGGTTCATTTTCAGGGCTTTTTCAATTGTAATGCCCGGTTCTGTCGGAATCATCTTGGAAATACGGTCTACATCTGCATACGGCATTGCCAATGCACGCCCTACGTCCTTGATGGCTGCTCTTGCCGCCATTGTACCGAATGTAATAATCTGCGCCACATGGTCTGCACCATATTTGTGTACAACATAATCGATAACTTCCTGTCTGCGTTCATAGCAGAAGTCGATATCAATATCGGGCATACTCACACGTTCAGGGTTTAAGAATCGCTCAAAAATCAGATCGTATTTCAGCGGGTCAATCGTTGTGATGGAAAGGCAATAGGAAACCATACTGCCTGCCGCCGAACCACGCCCTGGGCCAACGATAATCCCATTGTCCTTTGCATATTTGATAAAATCCCACACAATCAGAAAGTAATCCACATATCCCATGGTTTCGATTGTGGACAACTCGTATTCCAGTCGTTCTTTCCATTCATCCTTTGCATCGGGATATTTTTCCTGAAAACCCTGATAGCAGACTTCTCTGAGATACTGCTGTGCCGTTTTCCCCTCCGGCACATCAAACTGCGGCAGTTTCAGATCATGGAATGTAAAAGTTACATTACAGCGTTCCGCAATTTTTGCCGTGTTTTCACACGCCTGCGGTGCAAAGGAAAACAGATCATACATTTCTTCGGGGCTTTTCACATAAAACTGTTCGCCCTCGTAGCGCATACGCTCTTCATCCAGAACGGTTTTATTTGTCTGGATGCAAAGCAGAATATCATGCGGCTGGGCATCTTCTTTGAAAATATAATGGCTGTCGTTTGTGGCAATCAGCGGAATCCCCAGTTCCGCACTCATCCGCACAAGTGCCTGATTGACCACCTTCTGCTCCCGCATACCGTGATCCTGTAATTCTAAAAAGAAGTTTCCTTCCCCGAAAATATCAAGATATTCCAGAGCGGCTTCCTTTGCCTTTTCATAGGAAACACCCAGAATATTTCTCGGAACCTCCCCTGCAAGGCACGCACTGGAAGCAATGATCCCCTTATGATATTTTCGCAGCAGTTCCTTATCAATACGAGGCTTATAATAAAACCCGTCAATAAAGCCATAGGATACCAGTTTAATCAGATTCTGATAGCCCTCATTATTTTCTGCCAGAAGCACCAGATGATAATAGCCGCCGCCCTTGCCTTCTTTTTTCAGACGAGAGCCTTCCGCCACATAAACCTCACAGCCGATGATCGGTTTGATGCCCTCCTCGACTGCCGCTTTATAAAACTCTATCGCACCATACATTGCCCCATGGTCAGTGATCGCAATGCTGTTCATGCCCAGTTCCTTTACACGGCTGACAAGTTCTCTGATCTTTGCCGAGCCGTCCAAAAGGCTGTATTCCGTATGAACATGCAGATGCGTAAAGGGCTTCTGCGGTTTCTGTTCCATATGCAAATCCAATTCTTACACCCCCAAACTGCTGTTTTTTCGATAAAATATACATTTTACCAATAGTATATTATAGCATAAGTCTGTTTTCAAAAAAATACTCTTTTCTTAATTTTTATACACACAAAACAGAAAATGATTTGTTAAAAAAAGCCTGTTTTTCAGCATTTCGTATAAAATTTATCATTTTCCAGCCATTTGGGGCATTTTGTGCCCCACAAAAAAAGCCGAGGTCTGCCGACCTCGACCTTTTATTATTTTATTTCCAGTTCAAGTGTTTCTGCTTCCCGAAACACATCCAGCAGCTTTTCGCCATATCTGCCCAGAACTGTCAGCATATCCTCTGTATTCACAAATTCAACTTCCAGCTCTGTCATTTCTGTCAGACAGTCATACAGCGCATCCAGATTTTTACCGTAATATGCAGGAAACCCAAAGGTTTCCTTTAAATACAGATGCGTTTCTTCTCTGGAAACCATTTGTTTCCCATCTAAGATATATTTCATAGATTCGTCCTCTTATCAATACAGCTGTTCAAATGTTTCATAATGATCTTCTGTATAATAAATATCACCGTCATCAGAGAACACAATGCGTTCACTGCCGCGATATCCGCCATTATAATTCACGTCACATTCTGTATATTCGTCTTCCTCCGGAAGCAGACCTTCCTTATTGCCGAAGTAATCGCCGCCGATGCTCATGCCGTCCGCAACCTCCCAGAGATTGCCTTTCTTGTTGTCCCAGCCAAGCTTCTGCGCTTCTTTCTTTGTAATAAAGTTATCGGGCAGTTCGCCGTATGTATGAATATACAACGCCACTTCCTCAGGAGCACTGTACCAGCCATCCTCGTCAATGGTATAAACATCTGTATAGGCATACTCTTCTTCCGTATAGTCACTGGTATCCTCTTCTGCAAGCTGATTGAGCACTTCCTGCGCTACCGCACTGCCGACCTGCTGCACCAATTCCTCGTCTACACTGCCGCAGCCGCTGAACAGCGTCATGCAAAGCATCAGCAACGCAAGTAAATACGCAGACCATTTTTTCTGATTCATTCCATTCATCTCCTTCCGATTTTAAAAAAAGTCGGCTTGTTACAACCGACTTTCTTCATCCATCTCTATTTCCCCGCAGAAACGAAGTTTCTGCAAATAGGATTCCAAAGGGGTTACCTCTTTGGCAGGGAGTTTGAGGGACAGCGTCCCTCAAGGTCTTAAACTACAATTGAAAAGTGATTCGCACGTTTTACCCATTCCGCAGTATCCTGCTGAGGGGCTTTCTGTGCTGTTGTTGTGGTTGTTGTACCGCCGGAAATATATACATCACCGCATTCAGGACAGATACCTGTCTGCATGGTCACGCTCTGGCTGACAACCTCTTTCCCCTCACGAGCCGCTTCTGCACGTTCTCTTACAACGTGTTCCATTTCATGCCCGCGAACAGCAGATGCCGCCGCTTCGGGTTTGATATTTGTAGGCGTCTTGAAAGAAACACCGGGATCATCTGAACCGTCCTGATACTTTCTGTTTTCACAGGTCTGACATTCAGCTTCTTCCATTACTTCCTGCGCACTCTTGGTTTCGTCCGTTTCGTCGGATTCCTTGGATTCTTTCATTTCTTCCGCCAACTCTGCTTTTCTGGCTTCTTTGGCTTCCTCTGCTTTTTCAGCCTGTTCTGCCAGTTCTTTTTCTATCGGTGTCACAGGTTCTTCCTTCTGTCCCGGTAATTTCATTACGGGTTCTTCTTCCTGCTGACCGATCAGATTGAACGCAGGTTCTTCTTCCTGCCCCAATGTATTTACAGGCATCACTTCTTCTGCTTCCGGCTGCTGAATCCGCATTCTTACAGCCATTTCCACAGGATCAGCCCCCTGCTCCAGTTTTTCCGCAGGGCTCATCATTTCCGCAGACTGCGCCACGGGTGCACCGATTGCAGGCGCAGATTTTGCAGATTTTGCAGATTGTGTATTCTGCGCAGCATTTCCGGCAGACTGTTGTATCTGTCCCGCTTTTGCGTTCTGTCTTGCATCAGCGTACAGCTTCGCCGTTCTCTGCAAGTCAATTCTGGAAACATTCTGATAAGGTTTGATTGCATTGATTGCTCCAACCATCATAATACTCACCTCTTTTCTGTACCATATCCCTTTACCCTAAGTATAAAACAAAATTTTATAAAATCAACCCTTTTTTGTGCACAAAGTGCACAAAAAAGCCGAGAGTCAAAAGACTCTCGGCTTCGTCTATGCTTTTATAAAATACTGCCAGTCAGCAATCAACCGTTAGCCAGTTTTTTGTAGCTTTCCAGTCTTTCTTTTGCGTTCTTTTCTGTTTCAACGAACAGTTCTTCAGCGATTTCAGGGAATGTTCTCTGCAGTGCGGAGTAACGAACTTCGCTCAGCAGGAAGTCTCTGAAGTTTGCTGTAGGTTCTTTGGAGTCCAGTGTGAAAGGATTCTGACCTGCTGCTTTCAGTTCAGGGTTGAATCTGTACATATGCCAGTAACCTGCTTCCACTGCACGTTTGATTTCGTTCTGCGCACCGCTCATGCCGCCTTTCAGACCGTGGTTGATACAAGGAGCGTAAGCAATGATCAGGGAAGGACCCTGATATTTTTCAGCTTCGATCATAGCTTTTACCAGCTGGTTCTTGTCTGCGCCCATAGCAACCTGTGCAACGTATACATAGCCGTAGGACATAGCGATCATACCCAGGTCTTTTTTCTTCACTCTCTTACCGGAAGCCGCGAACTGTGCAACCGCACCAACGGGAGTGGATTTGGAAGCCTGACCGCCTGTGTTGGAGTAAACTTCTGTATCGAATACCAGTACGTTTACGTCTTCGCCGGAAGCCAGAACGTGGTCCAGACCGCCGAAACCGATATCGTAAGCCCAGCCGTCGCCGCCGAAGATCCACTGAGATTTTTTCACCAGCTGATCTTTGTTCTGCAGAACGTAGGATACGATATTCTTAGCTTCTGCATCTGTGCCAGCATAAGCTTCCAGAGCAGCTACCAGAGCGTCGGATGCTTCTCTGGATTTGTCGCCGTCGTTCATTGTGTCGATCCAAGCGTCAACAACACCAGCAACGGAAGCATCGATTGCTTTCAGGTTTTCCAGTTTTTCTTTCAGACCGTTTCTCATGTGTTTTACTGCGGAAGCCATACCCAGACCATATTCTGCGTTGTCTTCGAACAGGGAGTTTGCCCAAGCGGGACCACGACCGTCTTTATTTACTGTGTAAGGCATGGAAGGAGCGGAACCACCCCAGATGGAGGAACAGCCTGTTGCGTTTGCAACGTACATTCTGTCACCAAACAGCTGAGTAACCAGTTTCGCATAAGGTGTTTCGCCACAGCCTGCGCAAGCACCGGAGAATTCCAGCAGGGGCTGTTCGAACTGAGAACCTTTTACAGAGCCTTTGCCCATAGGGTTAGCTTTAGGAGCTACTTCTTCGATCATGTAATCCCAGTTAGCAGCTTCTGCTTCCTGAGTAGCCAGAGGTTTCATAACCAGAGCTTTGTTAGGAGCGGGACATACTTCTGCACAGCTGCCGCAGCCCAGACAATCCAGAGCGGAAACCTGCATTCTGTATTTCAGACCGGCAAATGCTGCGCCGCCTTTTGCTTCTACTGCTACAAAGCCTTCGGGAGCTTTTGCAGCTTCTTCTTCTGTAACCAGAACAGGTCTGATTGCAGCGTGAGGACATACATAAGAACACTGGTTACACTGGATACAGTTTTCGGGAATCCATTCGGGTACATCAACTGCAACACCGCGTTTTTCGTATGCAGCTGTACCACAAGGGAAGTGACCGTCTTCTCTGCCAGCGAATGCGGATACGGGCAGTTTGTCGCCTTCCTGTGCATTCATGGGTTCTACGATTGCTTTTACGAAGTCTGTTGTTTTTCTTGTGTTTTTAACAGCTACATCTTCAGCTGTCGCCCATGCAGCGGGGATTTCAACCTGTACAGCACCGTCTACACCGCGATCAACAGCAGCGTAGTTCATGTTCAGGATTGTGTCACCTTTTTTGCCATAGGATTTTGTGATAGCTGCTTTCATGTATTCTACAGCCTGTTCAATGGGGATGATGTTTGCCAGGTTGAAGAATGCAGCCTGCAGAACTGTGTTGATTCTGTTGCCCAGACCGATTTCTTTTGCAATCTGTGTACCATTGATGATGTAGAATTTTGCATTTTTAGCAGCCAGCTGTCTTTTCAGTTTAGCAGGCAGTTTTTCATCCAGTTCTTCTACTGTCCATGTTGTGTTCAGCAGGAATGTACCGCCGGGGTTCAGTTCTGTAACCATGTCATACAGATTTACATATTCCTGTTTGTGACAAGCTACGAAGTCAGCTGTTTTAACCAGGTATGTGGATCTGATGGGTTTCTTACCGAAACGCAGGTGGGACTGTGTGATACCGCCGGATTTCTTGGAGTCGTAGCTGAAGTAAGCCTGCGCATACATATCTGTGTGGTCACCGATGATCTTGATGGAGTTTTTGTTTGCACCAACAGTACCGTCAGCACCCAGACCCCAGAATTTGCAGCTGATTGTGCCGTCATCACCTGTTACGTTAACTTCTTCGCCAACTTCCAGGGATGTGTTTGTTACGTCATCTACGATACCCAGTGTGAAGTGGTTTTTGGGTTTGTCCAGAGACAGGTTCGCATATACTGCCAGGAACTGTGCAGGTGTAACGTCTTTGGAACCCAGACCATAACGGCCGCCTACTACTACAGGAGCTTCGTCAGCTTCGAACAGTGCTGTACATACATCCATGTACAGAGGTTCGCCCTGTGCACCGGGTTCTTTTGTTCTGTCCAGAACAGCGATTTTCTTAGCTGTTGCAGGGATAACTTCCAGCAGTTTAGCGGGAACGAAAGGTCTGAACAGGTGTACTTTAACCAGACCAACCTTTTCGCCTTTTGCTGTCAGATAGTCGATTGTTTCTTCAATTGCTTCACAAGCGGAACCCATAGCAACGATTACTCTGTCAGCATCGGGAGCACCGTAGTAGTTGAACAGTCTGTAATCTCTGCCTGTGATTCTGCTGATTTCGCCCATATATTCTTCTACTACTGCGGGCAGAGCTTCATAGAATTTGTTCGCTGCTTCACGGCCCTGGAAGTAGATATCGGGGTTCTGAGCTGTACCTCTGATTACGGGATGTTCAGGGTTCAGCGCATTTCTCTTGAATGTGTTCACTGCATCCATGTCGATGATCTTAGCCAGTTCTTCGTAATCCATGCATTCGATTTTCTGGATTTCGTGAGATGTACGGAAACCATCGAAGAAGTGCAGGAAAGGCACTCTGCCTTTGATTGCGGACAGGTGAGCTACGCAAGCCAGATCCATAACTTCCTGTACGGAGTTGGAAACCAGCAGAGCGAAACCTGTCTGACGGCAAGCCATAACGTCGGAGTGGTCACCGAAGATGGACAGTGCGTGTGCAGCCAGTGCACGAGCTGTTACGTGGAATACGCAGGGCAG
>CALASU010000175.1 GCA_937888765.1 uncultured Clostridia bacterium
GCTGATAAAGACAATCGGCAAGGTAAAGCGTCAGATCAATCCGACATTGTGCATAGAAGGCATTTTGATTACAATGGTTGCCAACAGAACAAACTTCGCCAAGGATGTGTGTGCTTTGCTGAGAGAAAATTATGGCAACAAAGTCAAAATATTTGATGATTGTATTCCAAACTCAATCAGAGTGGCAGAAATGTCAGCAGAAGGGATCAGTATTTTTGAACATGATCCAAAGGGCAAAGTGGCGGCAGCCTATTTATCTTTGACGAAGGAGGTGTTGGCAAATGAGTAAACTTCCGAGAACAAGCAGTGCCTCAAAAATTAAATTGAGCGGATATGATGAATTGTTTGGTACATCAGATGACAATAAAGAAGAACAGCTGGAACAGATCATCAGCATTCCTTTAATTGATTTACATACATTCAAGGATCACCCATTCAAAGTGGTTGATGATGAAAAAATGGACGAGCTTGTTGAGAGCATTCAAATGTATGGTGTACTTGTTCCGGGGATTGCCAGACCAAGACAAGAGGGTGGCTATGAAATCATTTCGGGACATCGTAGAAAAAGAGGCTCTGAAAAAGCAGGAAAATTGGACATGCCGATGCTTGTTCGTGAGTATTCTGATGATGAAGCGACGATCATTCTGGTAGATGCAAATATCCAACGAGAAGATATCCTGCCAAGTGAAAAAGCGAAAGCCTACCGTATGAAATATGAAGCTATGAAACATCAGGGTAGTCGGCAAGGTGGACTTACATTAGAAGAAATTGGGAAGAATGCTGGAGAAAGTGGGAAAACTGTTCAGAGATATATATGGTTATCCCAGCTATCGGATAAATTTTTAGAATTGGTAGATACGAAGAAGATCGGATTTCGACAGGCGGTTGATTTATCTTTTTTGACATCGGAACAGCAAGAATGGGTATTTACTGTTCTGCAGGAAGTAAAGAATCAAATCTCTACTGTACAATCAGAAAAATTAAAGAAGCTGGGAAAAAAAGGCGAACTCACATTGCAGCAGACCCGAGAAATATTAAAGGTTCAGAAACGAAAAGAACGGAAGATAGTGCTGACCAGTGACAAAATAAGACAGTATTTTTCCGATGAGTATGATGATCAGAAAATAGAAGAACTAATCTATCAGTTATTGGAAGAATGGCACAGCAGGACATAAAAGGAGGTGCAGCAAATGGGGAACGAACTGAAATTTGATTATTATTATGGAGTGGAAGCAGAACAGTTTTCTTTTTATAGAATTCCAAGACTGCTGATTAAAGATGAACGCTTCAAAGAGTTGTCCAGTGATGCAAAACTTCTTTATGGTCTTATGTTAGACAGAATGGCACTGTCAATAAAAAATGGCTGGTTCGATGAAGAAAACAGAGCTTTTATTTATTATACCTTGGATAATATTATGGAAGATCTAGGCTGTGGCAGAGAGAAAAGTGTAAAGGTCTTGGCTGAATTAGATCACAAAAAAGGTATCGGACTGATTGAGAAAAAAAGGCAGGGTCTTGGAAAACCAGATATCATTTATGTGAAGAATTTTACATCAGCGCAGGAAAATGAAGAATTGAATGTCCCGTCTGAGGATATACAATTTCCAGAAGTTCGAAAACCCGACTTCAAGGAGTCTGAAAACCCGACTTCAGACGGGCAAGTAATCGAATTTCCAGAAGTTCGGAAACCCGACTTCAAGGAGTTTGAAAATCCGACTTCAGAGGGAGCTAGCATCGAACTTCCAGAAGTTCGGAAATCCGACTTCAGGGAGTTCGAAAATCCGACTTCAGAGGAAGCAGGTACCGAACTTCCAGAAGTTCGAAAACCCGACTTCAAGGAGTCTGAAAACCCGACTACAGAAGGGGGAACTATCGAATTTCCAGAAGTTCGAAAATCAGACTTCCAGAAGTTTGAAAATCAGACTTTTGGAAGTTCGGAAATCGAATTTGCAGAAGTTCGAGAAGCAGACGCAATTTATACTGAGTATAGTGATACTGATATGAGTCATACTGATTCAATCAATCAATCTATCTATCCAAGAACCAGACGATGGAGAGGATGAAATGGATGAAGTAGCTGCATATATGGAACTCATCAAAGAGAATATTGAGTATGAGCACTTTATGACGTATGGGCATTCTGGAGACAGGGAGTTATTTGATGAACTGTTTGAAGTCATCTGTGAAGTGGTTTGTATCAAGCGAAAAACTGTAAAAGTTGGCGGAGAAGACTATCCATATGAGCTTGTGAAATCCAAATTTTTGAAGTTGAAGTCATCACATCTGGAATATGTCATTTTCTGTATGCAGAGGACTACAACAAAAATTGCAAACATCAAAGCATACATGATTACGGCACTTTACAATGCACCGAACACAATTAACCATTTTTATCAGCAGGAAGTTCAGCATGATATGTATGGAGGCGGCTGGCATGAAAAAGGAATTGTATGATACGGCGAACTTGGATGCAATGCCTGTATGAAGAGCATACTGTGTAAAAGGACGATGCCACTTCTGGATATGGTGTCCAGAAGTATAATGAATATTACAGAAAGAAATGAAGGTAAATTACAAAAATAGAATATACGGGCGATAAATACCGTTGTGAAAGCAGTTATAGATCATAAAGATTTATGACTGTTTTTCTTTTGTAATGATAACTTCTGGACACCGTGTCCAGAAGTTGTGTCCGTAGAATATTTTGAATAAGGAGGTGCAGAATGGAAGATAGAGAAAAGTGGATTTTTCACAATACAGAGTTATTATTAAATCATTATAGAGATGTGGTTTGGAGTCTGGAAGTATCCGTTTTTCAGACAAATGCAAATTTCAGAAATGAGTTTGGAAGTTCTATAGAGGAGTTTTTGGAACTTTCCTATGAGGCGGGACTGGATCTTCCGAGTTCAGATGTAGCGGCAAGAATCCAGAGTATCAACAAAAGCAGAAATATGCTGCGGATCATAGACAGTGCTATTTTATTGTTGCGAGAGAAGTATCGAAATGGAGAAGAATGCTATTGGGTATTATATTATACCTATTTATCTCCGCAGGAAATTGGGAATGTGGAGGAGATTGTAGAAAAGCTGGCAGAACTGTTTCAGGACTTTTCCAGAAGTACATATTACAGAAGGAAAAAGGAAGGAATCAAGTAATTAGGGAGTTTGCTTTGGGGATATACGACAAAAGAATGTGAACCGATATTGGAAATACTGGGGAGAGAAAAAAGGGGATAAAAAAGTTGTGGAACAAAATTGGAATGAAATTGGAACAGTGCAGAAATTTACATGAAATTATGACTATAGTATAATGATAGTATGAAAAATTGTATCAATCGCTGAGAACACCTGAATGATTTACATTTAGGTGTTTTCTTTTATGCAAAATCAGGAGGTTATTTATGAAAAGGAATATGAGAGAAAAGTATTGTGTAAATATCCCTAAAGCGGGATATTTTTTATTTTGCATAGTTTCTATACTGGCATATACAGCACAGCCGGTATATGCAGTAACAATTTGGGAAAAAGCATCTGAAATCATGCAGGATGTGTATGGACAGGTGGTTGCGATTTCTACGGTTGCGGCAGTTGTAACTGCGGCGATTGCTTTATTGATGATGAATTTCTCCAGAAGTGGCAGAACGGTGGATGAATCCAGAGCATGGCTGAAACGTATCGTTGTGACTTGGGCGATACTCAATGGTCTGGGATTCATTATGTCCTATATCACACCGTTTTTTGCAGGCGGTCAGTGGACACCTTGATGATATGAAACTGAGAAATTGTTTTTCTGGTTATTGATATGCAGTTGAGGCTTTGCTAAAATGGTGTCAAACGGATCATTTTCAGGATGTCGAGGTGGTATGAATGTATTCATTTAAAGATAAAGTTGTTGTTGTAACTGGTGGTACAAATGGCATTGGCAAGTGTATTGCCGAAGAATTTGAGAAGCAGGGTGCTCATGTCTGTGTGATTGATAAAGCACAGGGAGAACATTATGTCGGGGATCTTTCTGATAAAGCGGTACTTGAAGATTTTGTAAAAAGCGTGATCGATCAGTATCATCATATTGATTATTTAGTCAATAATGCAATGCCTCTGTTTAAAGGCATCACAGAATGTACCTACGAGGAATTCGAGTATGCACAGCGTGTTGGTGTGAACGCTCCATTTTATCTTACAAAACTGTTTATGCCGTATTTTACAACGGGAGGCAGTATTGTCAATATTTCATCTTCCAGAGATAGAATGAGTCAGCCGGAAACAGAAAGCTATACTGCTGCAAAGGGCGGGATTGCTGCATTGACCCATGCACTGGCAGTCAGCCTTGCGGGTAAAGTGCGGGTAAATTCCATTTCTCCCGGGTGGATCGATACAGAGTATATGGAATACTCTGGTCCTGATGCAGAGCAGCATCCTGCGGGCAGAGTGGGGAATCCTTTGGATATTGCGAATATGGTATTATTCCTGTGTTCTGAAAAAGCCGGCTTTATCATGGGCGAAAATATTTGTATTGATGGTGGTATGACAAAATATATGATCTATCATGGCGAGTATGGCTGGAAGATGGAATAAGATATGATTGAGGGGCAAATAAATTGTAAAATAAAAATTCGAAGAGGGGA
>CALASU010000176.1 GCA_937888765.1 uncultured Clostridia bacterium
GGATGCGTTTCATATAGATCCCGTCATACAGCGCCACTGTCTGCATGAGGGTTTCCAGAAGATGATATCCGTCCTCACGCTTGCCTGTCACATCAAGGGTCAGATTTATTTTTGCTCTTGCTTTCAAACGTATTTCTCTCACGGTGATTCCCCCGTTTTTTCTATACTGTATACATACTACTCTCGTATTGTACATGATTTTACACAAAGAAGCAATCGCCAAGTTATACAAAAAAAATGCAATTTTCCAGAAAAAGGTGGAAGCCTTGCAAAAGAAGTCGGTTTTTGTCAGCTTCCCGTTTCCATTTGTCCGTCACACAGAAACGAGTAAACTTTTTTTCATTTCGTCTTTTTCATACTTTCGCATCTGCAAAAAAGGATTTTTTCTCAAAAAAATTGAATTATAATGGTATAAAGAAACGCCAAAGGAGGGAGCATCCATGCAGGAATTTTATGAAAAAAATAAACAGGCAATCCAGAACTGTCTTCTGCTGCTTCTGGCAGTGCTGTTCTGTTTCCTGTTCTTCAAATATCTGTTTCCTATTTTTCTGCCATTCTTCATCGGGTGGCTGTTCAGTCTGCTCTTTAACCCACTGGCAGACCATCTGGAACGGCATCACATACCAAGAGGGATCAGTGCCCTACTCGGTATTCTGCTGATCTTTGGGATTCTCGGACTGCTCGGCTTTTGGTCGGGCAACAGCATCCTGCATCGGGTGCGTGCCATTTCCGAAAATCTCCCGTATTATGCAGATTGGTTTGAAGGAAAGCTGTCTGCATTCTGGGATCGTTTCAATGTACTTCTGGAAAAACTGCCGCCGCAACTGCAGACAGCCGCAATGGGTTTTCAGGAAGATTTTTCGGGCATCCTGCTTTCGCTGGTAAAAAGCGGCAACGGCTCTGCTTTCGGAAGCCTCCCCAATTTCTTCATCGGCTTTTTTGTGGCAATCCTTTCCGCCTATTTCCTTACCAAAGACAAAGAGGCAGTCAGCAAGGCATACGAAGCCCATCTCCTGCCGCTTCTTGGCGGCTCTGTGCATACCACCAAGCAGGAGCTGAAAGCCTCCGTATGGGGCTACATCAAAACACAGTTTATTTTAATGGGCATTACCTTTGCCATGACGATCACGACTTTGCTGCTGCTCCGCTCGCCTTATGCACTGCTGTTGAGCATCTGTATTGCCATCATTGACGCCCTGCCCTTCTTCGGCAGCGGGTTCTTCCTCTGGCCGGGTGCAGTGATTCATCTGGTACTGGGTAATACAACACTTACCATCGGCTATCTGGCACTGTATGGTGCCATTCAGGTCATGCGTCAGATCATGCAGCCAAAAATTTTAGGGACACAGATCGGTCTGCATCCCCTGCTGACATTGTTTTCCATGTATTTCGGCTTCCGCTGTGTCGGCGTGCTCGGACTGATTTTAGGTCCTATTATTGCCGTTATCCTCAAAGCATTCTTCCGTTTAAAAAATAGTTGAAGTTATCAAAAGATGAAATTGAAAAATCAAAATTGGAAGGGAGAAACTTTTTTTACTTTGGAAAAGTTTCCCCCTAGCCCCCTTCAAAAACCCGCTTGGGGAAGTATGCGGGGCTTTGCCCCTGCGCCCCACTCGCTTTTTGAAAAAAGCGAGCCAAAAACTTTTATTTGCCTTCGGCAAACAAATAGAAATTCTTCGGCAAAAACGATAGTTTTTGCCAAATCGGGTCGAGGGGGTGACCCCCTCGTGGGGGTATTGGGGGCAAAGCCCCCAAGGTCTTTTGGTTTGTCTTTTTCTGGAAACATGCTATAATGGTATCAGTGAGCAAAAAACAAGGAGGAACTTTCCGTGAATTATGAAAAATTTGAACAGGTAAGAAAAGAACAGTATCCCATCACAGAAAAATTTGCATATCTGGATACTTCCACTTCCGGCATGGTTTCCAAGAGAGCAAAGGATGCAATGGTGGCTTATCTGGAGGATCGTTTTGAAAATGCTGTGACAGCGGCAAAGCTGAATGAACTGTTTGCCTTTGGCGATGCACTGAGAGCAACAGCGGCGAAACTCTTCAATGCCGATGCGGAAGAAATTTTCTTCGGTCATGGGGCATCTGCTATGGTCAATGTATTTTCTGCGGGCGTAGAACTGAAAGAAAATGCCAATGTAGTTGTAACAGGGCTGACTTTCCCCTCTACACCTTATACATGGGTAAACCGTGTGGGAGAAGCCAATGTGCGTATGGTAAAACCTGTGGACTATAAAATCCCCTTTGAAAAATTAGTGGAACAAGTGGATGAAAATACAGCAGTCATTTCTCTGTGTCTGGTGGAAAACACAACAGGTTTTATGCACGATCTGAAAAAAATCAGTGCGTTCTGTCAGGAAAAAGGCATCTATCTGATGCTGGACATTACCCAGTGCGTCGGTGCGATCAAAATTGACGTAAAAGAAACGCCTGTGGACTTTATCGCAACCTCCAGCTTTAAATGGCTGGGATGTGAATACGGTATAGGTATCGGCTATATCTCCAAGCGTGTACTGGAAAAAGTAAAACCTGTGTACGTTGGCTGGGTCGGCAATCAGAACCGTATGGATCACAGCAAATATGTGCTGAATCTGGAAGAAACAGCGGCGAAATATGAAACAGCGATCCCGAACTGGGTGGGTCTGAAAGGTCTGGAACAGGCAATGCTGATGTATCTGGAACTGGGTATTGATGATGTACATACCTATATCATGGAACTGACAGACTATCTGTATGCGGAAGTGGCAAAGTTGGATCATGTAAGCATCCGCGGCAATTTTGCACCCGAAAACCGTTCCAGTATTGCGTATATTGATCTGCCCGCAGAATGGGCGATGAATGATGCAATCATGGAAGAATGGGGCATCCGTGCCCATATGTCCGGCACAGCGGTTCGTGTGGCTCTGCATTATTTTAATAATAAAGCAGATGTGGACAGACTGGTGGATTTTTTGAAAAACTATAAGAAATAAGATGAACAAAAAAACGGTATCGGAGCAGAACTCTGATACCGTTTTTTGCTGTCAGAAATACAAGTTATATGAAAAATTCGTTTCCTCTGCGAACATCTTTCAGTGCGCCCAGTTTTTCATTCATGCTTTCCTGTACGGGAGGGGGAAGGAGTCTTGCATGGGCAGGACAGACAGCTGTACAAGCCATACACAGGATACATTTCTGCGCGTCTGTAGTGATCACATCATTTTCTTTTGTAATCGCATTTACGGGACATACCTTGATACATTTGCCGCAGCCGCCGCAGGAGGGCAGACAGATTGGAGAAACCGGAAGATTCATTTCCGGCATATAAGGTCTGTTGCCAGGGACTGTGATAGGAGAGAACATACCGCCTTCCAGTTTTTTCAGTACATCTGCGGCAAAGGCTCTGATTTCTGCGGCATCCTTTTCATCGGGTCTGCCTGCACCAACGATGGGCACAACAGAATGCTGTGCGATGACTGCGGCAGAAGCGGCAATCTGAAAGCCTGCTTCTGTCACGGCATCATTCAGTT
Source organism: uncultured Clostridia bacterium (assembly GCA_937888765.1). Taxonomy (GTDB): domain Bacteria; phylum Bacillota; class Clostridia; order Lachnospirales; family Anaerotignaceae; genus Anaerotignum_A. Next base: position 3,516 of record CALASU010000176.1, read on the forward strand.
CCAGTAAAGCATCGTCGTAGGCACGCACACCGTAAACAACCATGGTAATCACTGTTTTTTTGCTGCCGTTCATGGCTTTGACTGCTTTGGACACCACAGAGGGGATTCTGCCGCCGAATACGGGAGCGGCAATGATTGCGGTGTCACAGATGCCTTCTGTTATGGGCTGTGCTGTGCAAAGGTTAATCTCGTTTACTTCCTTTGCAACGGCTTCCGCTAAAAGGAAACCTGCTTTTTTTGTGCCGCCTGTGGGGCTGAAATAATAAAAATCTGCTTTGTTTAACATGAAAGCTCCTCCTTGTTGAAAAATATATGTTATTGTCAGTATACGCCTTTTTTGGAGAAAAGAAAGAGATTTTACCGACGAATTTTGGAAAAACCTACAATCGTCAAGCGGGTGGAAGTATGGTATGATACAACGACGAAGCTATATACTGGGGGGAATCATTTATGGCAAAATTATATTTTCGATATGGTGTGATGGGCAGCAGCAAGACTGCACAGGCACTGATTACAAAGTTCAATTATGAGGAGCAGGGGATGCGTGTATGGCTCATCAAGCCTGCGGCGGATACCCGTGACGGCGTGGGTGTGATCCGTTCCCGTATCGGTCTGGAGCAGACAGGCGATGCCATTACGGAGGATATGGACTTATTTCAGATTTTCCGTGACAGAGAACGGGAATTTTATGATGTCATCATTGTAGATGAAGCACAGTTCTTACTGCCTGCCCATGTGGAACAGCTTAGAGATGTGGTGGATCACTACAATGTGCCTGTATTCTGCTTTGGTCTGCGTACGGACTTCCGCACAAAGCTGTTTGCGGGCAGTGCCAGACTGTTTGAACTGGCGGATTCCATTTCTGAGTTGAAAACGGTCTGTGCCTGCGGGGGCAAAGCGACAGTAAACGCAAGACTGGATGCAGAGGGTAATGTGCTGACAGAGGGCGAGCAGTTCCTTCTGGGCGGCAACGAAAGCTATCGCCCTATGTGCTATAAATGCTGGAAAAAAGCACAGGAAAAAGCGGATACAGACGAATAAAGCTGTATCGAACGGAAAAAGATAAGCATACAGAACAATGGAAAAGCTGGGGTTTGTATGCGAAGAAAAATAAAACAGAATATACGGTTTTCAAATTTGCAGATCGTGGCATTGGGCTATGGTGTGATGATTCTTCTGGGGACAGGACTTCTGCTTCTGCCGATCGCATCCAATCAAGCCACTACATGGATGGAAGCGTTATTTACTGCTGTTTCGGCTTCGTGCGTAACGGGGCTTGTGGTGGTGGATACGGCAACGCACTGGACGCTGTTCGGACAGCTTATCATTTTGCTGTTGATTCAGATTGGCGGGCTTGGGTTTATGACATTTGCCGTGGGGCTTCTGCTGGTACTGCGGCGGCGGGTTCGCCTGCGGTATCGGGAGGTTATGGTGGAAAGCATCAATTCCAGCCGTGTGGGAAACGTACTGCAGATAACGAAACAGATCATAGCAGGCACGGTATTTTTTGAAAGCATCGGTGCCTGTTTGCTTTCTCTGGCATTTATTCCTGTGTATGGCTTGGGGAAAGGCTTGTATTTTGGTATTTTCCACAGCATTTCCGCATTCTGCAATGCGGGATTTGATCTGATGGGAGAAGCAGAGCCGTTTTCCTCTCTGACATACTGGCGGGGAAATGCTTTGGTCAATCTTACGGTTTTAGCCTTGATCGTGATTGGTGGGCTAGGTTTTCTGGTCTGGGAGGATATTCGAAAGAAAACATGGCACTGGCGGCGGTATCAGTTACAGACGAAGGTGGTTCTGACGGTCAGCGGTTTTTTGTTGTTCGGCGGGGCGGGCTTATTTCTGCTGTTTGAATGGGGCAGATGGGAAATGCCCTCAGGAGAAAAAATTCTGGCGGCATTGTTTCAGGCGGGAACCTGCAGAACGGCGGGCTTTAATACTGTGGAGATTGCGAATCTGAGCGAAGCAGGAAAGGTATGGAGTATGGTGCTGATGTTCATTGGCGGCAGTCCCGGCTCTACGGCGGGCGGCATCAAGACAACGACTATTGCGGTGTTATTGCTGTATGTGTTTGCTGTGGTGCGGCATGAACAGGAGGCACATTTTTTCGGCAGAAGCACAGAGAAAGACGTCTTACAGAAAGCGGTTACAGTATGTATGATGCATCTGCTTCTGCTGTTTTCGGGGGCTTTGCTGATCTGCTTTTTACAGCCTGCCTTTTCTGCGACAGATGTTTTCTTTGAAACGATTTCTGCTGTGAGTACGGTCGGTATGACGGCAGGACTGACAGGGCAGCTTTCGGCGGCAAGCAGAGGGATCATAGCGTTTCTGATGTACTGCGGCAGGGTTGGCAGTATATCCTTCGCGGTAGCAGTACTGGAAAAGCGGGCAAGACCGCCCGTGACCTTCCCGAAAGAAAAAATCACGATTGGATGAGGTGGGCAGATGAAATCTTTTTTGATTATCGGTATGGGTTCCTTTGGGCATCAGCTTTGTCAGGCTCTGGCGGAGCAGAAATGTGAAATTATGGCGGCGGATAAGAATGGGGCGGCGCTGGAGGATATTCTGCCGCTTGTTATCAGTGCGAAGATCGGGGACTGTACGAAAACAGAGGTACTTTCTTCCTTTGGGGTAGACAGCTTTGATACCTGCTTTGTCTGCATGGGTTCGGATTTCCAGAACAGCTTACAGATTACAAGCCTGTTAAAGGAACTGGGGGCAAAGCGGGTTGTGAGTAAGGCAAATGAGGACTTGCAGGAAAAATGTTTACTGCGAAACGGTGTGGACAGCGTGATTCATCCCGAGCGGAATGTAGCGGAGAAGATTGCGATTGAAGAAGCAACGGCGAATATCTTTGATTATCTGGATTTAGGAAACGGATACTTTGTGATGGAGATTGCACCAAGGCGGGAATGGCTTGGCAGAACGATTGCGGAACTGGATATCCGCGGGCGGTATGGGCTGAATATCATGGCGATCAAGCAGGGGGCGGAGATCAAGCTGCTGCCCGATGCGGCATATGTTTTTGCAAAAGAGGAGCATCTGCTGGTGCTGGGTACAGAGAAAAATCTGATGGAAGCGGCAGAATATTGATCAATCATGGAACAAACTGGTATATTTTTCGTCTGATTTTGGGAGAATCGCCTGTAAAAGAGGGGAAATCTGCTGTTCGGGGGAACGAAACTTTAAAAGTTTGTTACAAGTGGCGGAAACAGCGAATTTCCCCTTGTGTAGGTGGCTGTTCTTCTGCTATACTACAATAATGTAAAAGTATGTCATCAAAATGCTTTGCTGTGACGGCAGAAAGGTATTTTGATGACATATATCTAAGAAAAATGAGGTGAACCAAATGGGTTTGTTAGAAAAAATATTTGGGAACTACAGCGAAAAGGAGATCAAAAAGATCAAACCGATCGTTGCAAAGATTGAAGCACTGGGTCCCCAGTTTGAATCCTATACGGATGAAGAACTGAAAGCAAAAACTTTCGAATTTAAGGAACGTCTGGAAAAAGGCGAAACACTGGATGATATTCTGCCCGAAGCATATGCCGTGGTAAGAGAAGCATCCTCCCGTACACATGTACTGGGCATGAAGCACTTCCCTGTACAGCTGATGGGCGGTATTGTTATGCACCAGGGTCGTATTGCGGAAATGAGAACAGGGGAAGGCAAAACGCTGGTAGCCACTCTGTCCGCATATCTGAACGCACTGGAAGGCAAGGGCGTACACGTTGTTACAGTCAATGACTATCTGGCACAGCGTGACGCAGAGCAGATGGGTCAGCTGTATGGCTTTTTGGGTCTGACAACAGGCTGTATCCTGAACAGTCTGGACAATGACCAGCGTCGTAAAGCATATGCCTGCGATATTACTTATGGTACAAACAACGAATTCGGTTTCGACTACCTGCGTGACAACATGGTAGTCAGAAAAGAAGACATGGTTCAGAGAGATCTGCACTTTGCCATCATTGACGAAGTTGACTCCGTTCTGATCGACGAAGCGAGAACACCACTGATCATTTCCGGCAGCGGCTCCAAATCTACAGATCTGTACCGCGTGGCAGACCTGTTCGTAAAACGTCTGACCAAAGGTCGCATCGTAAACGAAGATGAAGCGATGAACGTTCTGATGAAAGAAGAACTGAAAGAAGAAGGCGACTTCGTTGTAGATGAAAAAGCAAAAACGGTAGTGCTGACACAGGAAGGTGTGGAAAAGGCAGAAAAATATTTCTCCATAGAAAACCTGTCCGATCCCGAAAATCTGGAGCTGCAGCACCATATTAACAATGCACTGAAAGCAAACTACAACATGCAGCTGGATAAGGACTATGTAATCAACGAAGGCGAAATCGTAATCGTTGACGAATTTACAGGTCGTATGATGCCCGGCAGAAGATATTCTGACGGTCTGCATCAGGCAATCGAAGCAAAAGAAAATGTACAGGTGCGCAGAGAAAGTAAAACACTGGCAACTGTTACATTCCAGAATTACTTTAACAAATATAAGAAAAAATGCGGTATGACAGGTACTGCAAAAACAGAAGAAGATGAATTCCGTAATATCTACGGCATGGACGTTGTGGAAATTCCTACAAACCGCCCCGTACAGCGTATTGACCATCAGGATGTGGTATACCGTACAGAAGCAGGCAAATTCCGTGCAGTCGTAAGAGAAATCATCGAAGCACATGCAACAGGTCAGCCTGTACTGGTTGGTACTGCTACCATTGATAAATCCGAAATCCTGAGCCGTATGCTGAAAATGGAAGGCATCAAGCACCAGGTACTGAATGCGAAATATCACGCAAAAGAAGCGGAAATCGTAGCACTGGCAGGTCAGAAGGATGCAGTAACCATCGCAACAAACATGGCAGGTCGTGGTACGGACATCAAACTGGGCGAAGGTGTGGAAGAACTGGGGGGGCTTAAGATCATCGGTACAGAACGCCATGAATCCAGACGTATTGACAATCAGCTGCGCGGACGTTCCGGACGTCAGGGTGACCCGGGTGAGTCCCGCTTCTACATTTCTCTGGAAGATGACCTGATGCGATTATTCGGTTCGGAACGTCTCATGAGCGCGTTCAATGCATTGGGTGTACCGGAGAATGAAGAGATTGAGCACAAGATGCTCAGTGATGCGATTGAAAAAGCGCAGATGAAGATTGAGAATAATAACTTTGGAATCCGAAAAAATCTGCTTGAGTATGACCAGGTCATGAACGAACAGCGTGAGGTGATCTATGCAGAGCGCCGCCGTGTACTGGATGGCGAGAATATGAGAGATTCCATTTATAAGATGATTTCCGATACGGTGGAAAGTACTGTGGATACCTTTGTCGGGGATGATCAGGATCTGGAAGAATGGGATCTGACTGGTCTGAATGAGACACTTCGTCCAATCATTCCGGTGGATATTGTGAGTGTGGAACGCCTTGGCTGTAAGAACAAAGCAGAGATGAAACATGCACTGAAGCAGGAAGCAACGAAGCTTTATGAGGCAAAGGAAGCAGAATTCCCGAATGCGGAATTGATCCGTGAACTGGAGCGTGTATTCCTTCTGAAAGTGATCGACCGTAAATGGATGAACCATATTGATGATATGGAACAGCTTCGCCAGGGTATTGGTTTGCAGGCATATGGTCAGAAAGATCCGAAAGTTGAGTATAAAATGAGTGCTTTTGATATGTTTGATGATATGACAACAAACATTCAGCAGGAAACCATTCGTCTCTTATATCATGTGCGACTGGAACAGAAAGTAGAACGAGAAGAAGTGGCTAAAGTGACAGGAACCAATAAGGACGATTCTTTACAAAAAGCACCAGCTCGACGTGCGACAGAAAAAGTATATCCAAATGATCCATGTCCATGTGGAAGCGGAAAGAAATATAAACAATGTTGTGGAAGAAAATCATAATATGGAATCAGAGAGGCAGTTGCAATCATGCAG
>CALASU010000177.1 GCA_937888765.1 uncultured Clostridia bacterium
CAGAGGACTATACAGAGGAGCAGAATAACGCAAGAGGACGCTATCCTTCTATCACACTGCCCAATAACACGAATATTACAGTGATCCCTATCATTCCGGGCATCACCATGCTGGGGTATGTTCGGTTTCTGAATGCCAGTCCCGGGGAACAAAGAGTAGATATCTATGCGAATGGCAGAAAAGTTGCAGACAGCCTGTTATATCGCGAATTTACAGAGTATATGAAGGTATTCCCTGGATGGTACCGGATCGCCGTGTATGCTGCTGGTACAAGAACGAACCCTTTGACAGTTACAACTTTACGGGTACAGGCAAATCAAATCATTACCATGGCTGTGACAGGCCTGAAAGGGGATATTTCTACTCAGACGATCAATGATAGCCGCCAATGGCTGAATAGAAACCGTGCATATGTTCGTTTTGTACAGCTTTCTCCCAATGCGCCCACTATGGATGCATACTGGGATGACAGCCTTGTAGTTTCTGAATTGAATTATCAGGATGTGAGCCGCTATCTGCAGACCTCTCCGAGAAGCCATAATCTGAAAATGCGGGATTCTCTGAGCGGGGCGAATCTGGTAGAGCATCCGAATATTCAGCTGCAGGGCGGAAAGGCGTATACCATTTATGTAGTAGGGGACATCAATGACCGCACAGGTTTACAGGTTATCATTCCTCTGGAAGGCACAAGCTATCTGCAATTCTAAAGGGGAATTCTGTTTTTGCCTTATAGGGAATTCCTATAAGGCAAAAAAACTGTGGGGACATGCAGAGCGGCGGCAGGGGATATTCGCCGCAACGGGAGCATTTTGTCAGGCAAAATGCTTTTTTTATGGAAAAAAACTGTACGAAAGCAGATTTCTTTGTTATACTATTAACAGTTTACAGCGTTTTGATTTACGGAAAGAAAAAAGGAGAATCGGCTTATGTTAAAAGGTAAAACCGTCCTGCTTGGCGTAACAGGCAGTATTGCAGCGTATAAAATGGCAAATGTAGCAAGCATGCTGGTAAAACTGCATGCAGATGTGCATGTAATCATGACACAGAATGCAACACAGTTCATTACACCTGTCACATTTGAAACACTGACAGGCAATAAATGTCTGGTAGATACATTTGATCGTAATTTTCAGTTCCATGTGGCACATGTATCTCTGGCAAAAAAAGCAGATGTACTGCTGATCGCACCCGCATCTGCAAATGTGATCGGCAAACTGGCAAACGGCATTGCAGATGATATGCTGACAACAACAGCAATGGCATGCACATGCAAAACCATCGTTTCCCCTGCAATGAATACAAATATGTATCATAATCCCATTGTACAGGATAATCTGAAAAAACTGGCAGGTTATGGCTATGAAATCATCAAACCCGCAAGCGGTATGCTGGCTTGTCGTGATGAAGGCGACGGTAAAATGCCCTCCGAAGATGTACTGGTAGCGCATATTCTGCGTGAAATCGCATACGAAAAAGACCTGGCAGGCATGAAAGTGATCGTAACAGCAGGCCCTACACAGGAAAGCATTGACCCTGTACGTTATATTACAAACCATTCTACAGGTAAAATGGGCTATGAACTGGCAAAAGCGGCTATGCTGCGCGGTGCGGAAGTAACACTGGTAAGCGGCGTGACTTCTCTGCCTAAGCCTATGTTCATTGATCTGGTGCCTGTAAAGAGTGCGGCAGATATGTTTGAAGCAATGAAAGCACGCTTCCTTGACAATGACATTATCATCAAAGCGGCAGCTGTTGCGGACTACACACCCGAAAGCTATAACGAAGAAAAAACAAAGAAAAAAGACGGCGATATGTCCATTCCTCTGACAAGAACACAGGATATTCTGAAATATATGGGCGAAAACCGCAGAGAAGGGCAGTTCTATTGTGGTTTCTCCATGGAAACACAGAATATGCTGGAAAATTCCCGTGTAAAACTGACAAAGAAAAACATCGACATGGTTGTTGCAAACAATCTGAAAGTAGCAGGCAGCGGCTTTGGTACAGATACAAACGTAGTAACTATGATTTCCAAACAGGAAGAAATCGAACTGGAACTGCTGACAAAAGAAGAAGTGGCACATAGAATTCTGGATCAGATTCTGAAGCTGAAAGGCTAAAGATCTTGAGGGCTTTGCCCTCAAACTCCCACGAGGGGGGCACCCCC
>CALASU010000178.1 GCA_937888765.1 uncultured Clostridia bacterium
TAGATCATCACTATGGATATTTTTTTATTATTGCAACTTCATTTTACAATGTGCCTTTTATTTATTAACATTATAGTGCTAACATTTTGAAATAGCAAGTTCACAGAATTTTCGTCATCCAGCACTATTATGATTCTACCTAATATATTGTAAAATATTTTAGAATAAATCGAACTCTCCCTCAGAAACTGGGACCAGATTTATAGCAAACTACGCATTATAGAAAATAGATTACCAAAAAAAGAGTTTTCCTTGCGGAAAACTATATACTAAAGTAACTTTTTTGCCCCCAGTAGAACTAAGGATTTTGTTACGCTAAAGCTCCAATAAAAAGCAGGATCAGCGGAATTTCCGCCAATCCTGCAAACTTTAAGAACTGTATTCCCTTTTATATTTTGAGATTGTATCTTTTACTTCTATTTTATCTATACGCTTTCTTTCAGCAAAATATATTTCACATCAAAATCCAGCTTTCTTCAATTCATCCATCATAGCCGGTCTTCTTTTATATACCTGCCGCCATTCTTCAGCAATCCGCTGTACCTGTTCTTTTCCATCAGGATACTTTACAATTTTTTTCAGATACCGTATCAGACTCTGATATTCCTTCCGATTTGTTGTATGTACCGCTTGATTTTTAACATAATCAATATACAGATCTCTTGTTTCCTCCGGAAACTGTTTTTTCACCAGCTTTTCATACTGATCCAAAGCAAAGATACTGCCTGATACTGCAAGTTCCTGTAACAGACGCTCCACCAGTCCTTCTGCTGCCAATAACTGATATCTGATCATCCCCAATCGCTTTTCTGCCAAAATTTGTTCTCGCTGTAATTTCCATTCCTCTGTATCACATTCCGCTTTCAGTAATTCTATATAAGTCAGATTATGCTGTGTATGCTTAAAAATATATTCCAGCAATTCTTTTTTATACGCATCCTTTTTTCCGGTTTTCTGATAAATTTCCATTAGCTGCTGACAATAATTCGCTGCCAAGCCCGGCAGTGCTTTATCCAGTACCTTACTTTCCTGCAATACATGAATCGCCTGATCATACGATTTCTTTCTTAGATGCTCCTCAATCTCCAATTTTCTGACTGCTGGCAAATAATGATATTTCTGCTGATATGCAGCCTGTTCCTGTTCGCTATACCCCAGTTCTTTCATAATCTGGAATCTTCTTTTCACATTTTTCTCGAAATAATACCGCAAAAGATAAGAGGATTCCTGTTCCAACTCCTTCTCACTTTTTGCAATAATCGCATCCAGCAATTCTAATTTTTGCTGCAGCATTTCAGGTACACGGAACTCTTGCATAAAAAAACGATCAATATCATCTTGCATATACGCCGCTTCACAGCATTGATACTGTTCTTTGAACCAACGGAACATCTGCATTTTCTGCTCCTGCTTACAGCGATGTATAATCCTCTCCCAGCAATCAAAGCAAACTGCTGCGATCTCCATCAATCCGCCATCAGAATCATCCATCGCCTGTTCTCCGGCAGAAAAAATAGCATAATTCGTCAATGCAAATGCCTCCATCAGATATCCTTTATCGATCAGAATCCTTACCTTTTCTTCCAGAAAATCCATTATCGCACAGGCATAGTCCCATGCATAAGCATAACTGATAAATCCATCACGATTTGTATGCTGATCAGCAATCTTATCTATTTCTTTTTTCAGTTTACGAATCTGCTTTTCATCAAACGTTTCTGCATATTCCATCAAGATACGATCTCTTATAGAATCATCTTGACGGGCAAGTTTTAACAGAAATTCCCGTAATTCTTTTTCCGGAATTTCCTTAACTGTTTCTTGCAGTTTCTGTTCAGGATTCGACTGTTTTTCTTCTTTCACTTTTGCCTCTTCCCGACTTTCTCTTTCGATCTGATAAAGCACAGCCGCCATATGTTTGCAGTGATTCCCCTCCTCTGCATGAGGACAGGTACAGAAAAGTTCTTCTATCTCATTGTCGAAAAGTATGATCTCCACCTCATACTCCTCACTGCCTTCCACAGTTGCCTCATAACCAAACTCTGTTTTTTCCAGAGAAATGACAGCTCCGCTTTGACAGTAGCCTAAGCCCCGTTCTAAAATCTGTTCTCTGAAAAGGTTCTTCCAATTTTTCATGTCGTATCATTCCCTTTCATAGCTATAGTATACTTTTACGATTCCTTCTGTTCCATAAATACAAACAGGTTACACTTTCCCTGTACTAATCTCCACATTCTTACCGCTAAAAGCCACACCCAATTTCAAAATACGCTGTACTCCTTTTACACGCATTTCTGTATCATATTTGCGTTCCAAAATCTGCTGTAAAGCCATTTCTGAAAGTTCTTTCAATTTCTCAGCAGAACCATTCTTGCCTGCTTTCAATTCGATCAGCACACCGGAGAACTTATCCTCTTTAGATAAAAATACATAAAAGTATTTTTCCATTTTTAGCTATATCATATGCCATGGAAAAGCAAAAACGCGTTTATCGTGTTCTTTTCACGAGATTCCAGAATATATGATACAAATACATCCGGTGCTAAGTGTTTCCCTAATGCTTCCGCAATCTGACTGCGGCATGAATTATGTACACATATGAACGCGACTTTCTTTTTTTCCATACTATTTCCGCCTCTCTAACAAATTAAACCTTATCGGGGAAACTTTTTTCCTTGGAAAAAGTTTCCCTGTACCTTTTCAAAAAACCGCTTAGGAAAGTATGCGGGGCTTCGCTCCTGCCCCCCACAAGCCTTTAAAAAGGCTTGACCGAAACTTTTTATTTGCCTTCGGCGATCACTCGAATTGTTTCGGCAAAAACGAAGTTTCTGAAAACCACCAGATCATAATTTTCATAGATGTCTACATCCTCAAAATATTCATAGATAGACAGGCTCTGTTCTTCTTCCGACATAACCTGCGGAAGATAACCAAATATTCCCTTCTTCACTACTCTGCCGGTTCCATGTACATAGTCAGAAATCAATTCTTCATCTTACAGATACTTTAACAGCGTTGATTTGCCGTTCCCTTCCTCGCCAATGATAACAGCCTTGTCCCTTTCGCCTAAAGAAAAATCCTCTACCAGTAATCGGTTATCTTTCTGTAAATACAGGTTTACATTCTTTGTCTGCAGCATGTGTGATCCCCCTTTCTGAAAAGATTCTTTTGTATACTCTCTATTATATCTCCCTTATATAAACTTGTCAGTAGTTGTATTGTATGACCGAAAAAAAACAATCGTAAATTTTTACGATTGTTTTTGTGATTGTTTTCGGTTGTATTTTTTTATAAAATCCAATTATCAATTCATTTTTACAGAATCTGTCGTACCTATTGGCGTACTAAAGAGTATTCGAGTGCCAAAAAACCTTGATTTTCCGCCATTTCCGCGATTTTTAACAAAATCTTTTTCGCTATTTCTTCGCATATCCTGGCATAAATTCGCATATTTTGTCATTGGATTTTAGTAAGATTCTCAACTTTCCCAATAGCAAAGCTACTGCAAATAAAAAGACTACATCATGCAGTTCCAATGATATATCTTAAAATTTTAGTCCTGTTCTCTGAAAAATACTTCGCCTGTTTCCGCATTCATGCCATCCACAATCGCCAGAGATTCCAGATCATATCCTAAGTTTCTGATAACCGTACCACCGATCTGAAAGCCTTTTTCAATCGCAATGCCGATCCCTTCCACAGTTGCACCAGCTTCTTTACAAATAGAAATCAGACCCTGTAAGGCATCCCCGTTTGCAAGGAAGTCATCAATCAACAAAACATGGTCTTTTTCGTTCAGAAATCTTTTGGACAAAATAACCTGATTGACTTTTTTATGTGTAAAAGAACTTACTTCTGCAACGTATACATCCCCATCAATATTGATGCTTTTTGCTTTTTTCGCAAACACGACAGGAACACCAAAATGCTGTGCAACAAGGCAGGCAATCCCGATGCCGGATGCTTCGATCGTCAGGATCTTATTGATATTTTTATCTGCAAAACGGCGTTTCCATTCTTTGCCCATTTCATTGATCAGGTCAATATCCATCTGATGATTCAGAAAACTGTCAACCTTCAGAACATTCCCTTCTTTTACAATACCATCCTTTAAAATTCTTTCTTCCAGAAAATTCATGACTGTACTCCTTCCCCCCTATATAATATACTATTAAAATTGATTATACTAAAAAATCACATTCTTATCAACAAAAAGCGTCATATACCGTCACACGGAAGCAGAATTTTTTAATTTTTCTAATTCTTCCTTTGTATCAACATCAAATAATTCCAATTCATCCAGAACAAAAATCCTCTCTATTTTATTCTTATACTTTTCCAGAATATAAGAACCTCCTTTGCCCTCCGGAAGCTGTTTCAACTCCGCCATATACTCTTTCCCAAATAAAGCCGGCATTCCCTGTTTCTCTCCATAAGCCAATCGAAGGAGGTTTTTCCCTTCAAAAGAAAATGCATTCCGAAGCTTCAGCAAACTCTCACGGCGGAGCATTGGCTGATCACAGGGACAGAATAAAATCCCCTCCATGTCTTCCATAAAGGTTGTACCAAGTCGAACAGTATCACTGCGCAAAGGCAGTTTATGTAAGATCACATCGACATCTTTTTGTTTGCAGTATGCTGCCGCTTCCTCACTTCTTGTCACAACCACCCGTTTTGCAAAAACACCTTCCGTCAGTTCCAAAGCCGTCTGCAAAAATGACTTTCCGTTCCATTGGGCGCCGATTCTTTTTTCTGTCAGAGAAAAACCAAGAGCCTCCTCTGCTCGATTCACCATAGCAATCGCCTTACTATAGGACAGATTCATTTTTGCCGCCGCCGCACGCAAAGAGCCGCTTTCTTCAATCCCGCGAAGCAATCTGTAAGGACCTTCTCCAAAAAAGCGTATGTCGTCTTTATATAGATAAATGGTTGTTGCCGCTCTCATTTCTATCCCTCCCACAGTACCAACAAGTGGCGTATGCCTTTCTTATCCGGACATTCAATCAGAGAAATATCGCCATAAATTTCTTTCAGTGCCCCTTCCATGCTATCTATAGCATCTGCAAAAGGACGCAGTACACCGATACAGCGTCCCTCCTTCAGTAAAACAAGCTGTTCACGCCGCCTCTGTTTCCTCTACAGAAAGCAAGAGAATCTGCCTGTATAATAGAAATAGCGCACTCATACAGAGCACAGACAACACAAACGGCAGCGGCAGTTTTTCCATAGTAATGCCATTCAGACTGCCCATAATCCAATATTCAATGGATGCCAGCTCTTTTTCGGGATCTGCCGCCAGTTTCAATAACATCAGTACCGTCTATGCAAGCGAATGAATAGCAATCCCCGCCAGAACAATCGACGCATTGCCTTTTGCGGGCGCAGCGGAAGTCAAAGCCAATACCAACGCAACGGCAAGCATACTGCCGAAAAAGGCACTGCCCATAACAGCAAATGCAGCCCCTGTCAGAAACAGAATCGCAAAAGCCGCTCCCGCACTCGCACCCGAGGACACACCAATCATATCAGGTGATGCCAGAGGATTACCAGATCAGGGTTGATTGCCGCACATTTTTCAAGGTCAAACTCTTTTACTGTTCCTACTGTAGGCAGATGCAGGATTTCCGATGCACTCAGTTGATACACAGGTCTTTTTTCGGGTGTATTTTCCACACCGACTATTTTTTCTTCCTGTCCAAGCCCGATTAACATACTTGTTGTGATATAATACCCGCTGATGATCGTTTCGGGTTCTTCTTCTATGGTCACTTCGCGCCCCGCATGGTCTGTTAAAGTCATAGGGTATGCGCCGTCTGCTGCCTGCATTTTCTCCGCATGCTCTGTATTGCCGCCGCATGCTGTAATGGAAAAAATCAAAACGACTGCCATAAATAAGGCATAGATTCTCTTTCTCATGCTTTCTCTCCTTCTATCGGAATAAACAGGACTATATTTTCGCCACCGCAGATCATCCCTAATTCCACTTTATCTTTTTCACTCAGGTCATACGCTCAAATCATCGGCTCTGTGACAGACTGCGCCTGTCGAATCGCCGCATATTCCACAGCTCCGCCGCTAATGCTGTCAATCACTCTGTTTTCTCCCACAAATAGCATACTTCCTACAATGTACATAAAAAGCAAAGAGGCATCACAGATAGAAAATTCCTTCATTTATCTCAAGAAAGAAGAAACAAATCGAAAAAAGTATCATTCTTTACAAGAATTACAGTTATCTATCTTCCACTCTATCGAAGGGTTTTATAACTCTAAAAGACCAGGCACTTTCTCCATACTCTTCCTATTCACTGATCCCTTATTTCTTTTTATCCATATCATATTTTAATCATCACTTTCACTCTACCAAATACACCGAAAACAGCAGCCCTATATTCTCTGTTGGTGCATATCTCATTCTTTTTTCTGCCTGTTCCAGTTCTTCTTCCGCATCATCCACCACAGCTGTAAATCGTTTCCCTGCATCCATCAGCCGCGCAATGGTTTCGTTTTTATAGCGGGAAATATACCCCAGTTTATCGTTTTCTGTCAGATAAACTGCCACTGCCCATTCATCATATTCATTTTCAGGTTCACGGAACAACAGCAGTTCTGTCCCCGGCGTAATGGCGTCCAGTGTCTGTTTTTCCTCTTCGCTTTCGATATGAAACTGCATCCCCGCAAGTCCTGTTTTCAGCACCAATATCTGCTTTTCTTTGGGTTTTGCAGTATCTCGATTATAAAATCTTCCCCTGAATGATCCGGGGGCTTCCTGCATTGCCTTATTCATTTACAGTCACCCTTTCTATCATTGTACGAATTTCTTCTGTTCGTCGCGCATATTCCTCTTTTGCCGTATACAGACGATGCTCCAGTTCTTTTTTATATTCTTCGATCTTTGCAGGGTCTTCCAGCATATCCGCCGCAGTATAAGGAAATTCCGCGCGAATCTCTTCCATCTCCTGCAGAACCATATCCACTTTCTGTTTATATTCTGCCCATTCTTCGCAGAGCACCGCTTCTTCCTGCGTAGATAAAAAACTATGATAAATCTGCTTTGCCAGCGTATAATCTGTCTGATTGATTTCTTCCGGTTTTTCTTCTTCAGCATCTGCTGAACTTACTTTCAGGCTCACAGTCAGTGTAATTGCAGCCCCTTCTTCATTTTTACTGCTTTGCAGCAGATCATAAATCAATTCCAGTGCTTTTTTGTCCCGACGGCGATACGCTTCCTGTGCTTTCTGAAACAATATTTTCTGTACCTCTGTTATCTCCGGATGCATCTGCGGATGAAATTCTTTTACAATTTCGCGGTACAGTTCCTGCATTGCATCGAACTGTTCTGCAGACAGCTCTGCATAGTCCTGTCGTTCCGTATCCCCGACAGCCTCCTGATACAGTCGTTCTCTTTCCTGATCAATTTCTGCATCAATTGCCGCTTCATCAATCGGTTCTTTTCTGTTGATTGCCGCCTGAATCATGCGCTGTTTTTTCTCCAGCAATTCACACTCAATTTCCTGTCTGATGACTTCTTCTTCATAAGAGCCAATAGCTTTCATATATTCTCGTTCCAACCGAGGACCTTCTATGTATTGTAAGGTGTCCATCTGCTCATACAGACTCAGCAGCACACACTGCGAAGCAATTACTTCACTGCGAAGCCATAGTGTAAAAGTATGTTCACTCATATCATACAACCTCCATAATATCCGCAAGAGTTAGTTCTGCCAGTTCTTCATCTGTAATATCCTCATCCAGAACAAGCCGATTTGCCTGCTGATTGATTGCCTGCTCAAACAGATTTCGCACCGTACGAGCATTCCCGAAATGTTCATTTCTATTTCCATACAGTGCATCAAAATGCTGTTTCAACTGCGGCAGAACATTCTCCGCAACGGTATATCCATTGGTATCACAAAATCTTTGAAAAATACGCAGCATCTCCTCCCCCTCATAATCAGGGAAATAGAAGTATTTATTGAACCTCGACCGCAGTCCGGGGTTTGCATCAATAAACTGATGCATCAGTTCGTCGTAGCCTGCAACAATGACGATCAGCTCATCTCTATGGTCTTCCATTGCTTTCAGGATCGTTTCAATAGCTTCTTTTCCATAGCTATCCTCTTTATCATTCGCCAGAGCATAGGCCTCATCAATAAATAAAATCCCGCCAAGGGCTTCCTGAATCACTTTCTGTGTTTTGATGGCAGTCTGCCCAAGATACCCCGCAACCAGACCGCTTCTGTCTGTTTCTACCAGCTGTCCCTGCGGAAGAATACCCATAAAATAATACAGCTTGGCAATCAGTCGTGCTACCGTTGTTTTGCCCGTCCCCGGATTTCCCGTAAATACCAGATGATATGACATAGTAGGCACTTTCATTCCGCGCTGGGTACGCATCTGACAGATTTTGATAAAGTTCAGCAGACTCTGCACATCATTCTTTACCTGTTCCAGCCCCACCAGACCATACAATTCTTCCAGAACACTTTCCAAGGTTTCCTCTGTCTGTGTGCCGTTATCCGATTTCTGCACAAAAACAGTTTCATCATTTCTATTTTGTATAACAGACGTTTTCGGCTTTTCATTTTCCTGCGTTCCCGCCTGATCAAACAGAGAAGTTAAGCCCTTCAGTTCTTTTCTGACGCCTTCCAGCATCTGGATCACTTCTTCCGCCTCTTCCTCCAAAGATACATCATCCTTCTCAGCAGACAGGTCCTGATAATAGCTCTGTTCATTCAATGGCGTAATCATCTGGGGATGGTATTCCTGTTTCTTCCCTGCAGGAACTTCTTTTTCATCACAATACAGGAGCAGCAGATCGCTGATTTCTTTCAATGCTCTTGCTTCTGCCAGTGTAAAATCTCCATTTACCAATGCCAGCATGACCAGAAAACGTCCTATGGAATCCGCAATCGTTCTGCTGCAGCTTGTCCCCTGTATAACATCCACCTTTACAATTTCTCTGAAAAATACAGGGATTCTCAGTTTTCGCTCTTCTTCTCCGGCACACTGCATTGCTGTAACAACCTGCGCCACTGTGTATTCCTGTCCGGAAAATACCGGTAACACCTCTATGTACTCCTCTGCACATAAACGGTTGCCCGCCCAGATACGCAAAGTCGCCGCCATCAGCCAGGAACATATTTCTGCTTCATACTTCTGATGTACATGTTTTTCTATTTCTTCCAGTAACCCCTCTAAAGCTGTTGTTATTTCCTGTTTTTTCATAAAGCCCCTCCCACATATATCATCTGTTTATTCCTCATATCTGCATTCACTTTTTCTTCAGCATCGGACGAAGCCCCTTATATCGTTCTTTCCATTTCTCAGAGATGCGGAAAGAATCACAGATTTTCTGAATCGCTTTCCCTGTAATGTTATAGTGCAAATCACTGTTTTTGAACCATTCATATACGACTTCCGGCTGATATACTGCAAGTTCCGCGATCAGCCACGCTTCCGCCATCTGCACATAATACTGCGCATCATCCTGCAGCAGCGGCAGCAGTTCGTCTGCATGTCCACGCCCCAGTTTTGAGATAAACAATACATATCCCCAACGTCTGATAAAAGGGTCTTCATCCATACGATACCCTTTGGCATACTGCATGGCTGTTTCAAATTTCAGATCTGCGACGAAACGAATCAGCTGATCGGTATGCCACCAGTCAGCAAAAAGCAGATTCTCATGGATGAATGCCATTCTTTCCTTTACATCTTTTAACTGCTTCAGTGCTGTATAATAATAGATTCTATGTAATTCCTGATACTCCAGTATATATGGGCGCAAAAGGGAGGGATTCGCCTTTTCTCTTACATATTTCCGAATCAGACCATCAATATCAGCTGTTTTATATCCTTCCGGCAACATAGCAATATCCTGTTTTACTGTTTCTATTGTCAGCTTCATTTTTCTCATCTCCTTCAAAGTTTTGATAGAGCTGCTGCGAACATCGGAAAAGCCAATCTTTGTATCAGGCAACAATAATTGCCATCATACAAAATATAATCAGACATACCACTGTCAGAATAGAACATACACTGGCAGCAACAGTATTCTCCTCTTTTGTCTTGCCAAGTCCTGCTGTCAGATAACTGCCCGGCAATGCACAATACAGAAGAATTGCCCATCTTGTTTCGACATCAACAGATGGAACAAAGTATAAGATTGCCTGCATAATCACACAAAAAGCTGCAAAGATCATAAAATGCAGCCCGCAGATTTCAAATACCTGTCTGCGATTTCCCTTTCCTAAAGAAAAATTATATCCTACACAGAATAAGATCACTGCACTTACCGGCTGTGCAATAAATCCTGTAACTTCCGTGATAATACCGCCAATTCCAATCCCATTCAGAACCTGCATTGCTCCTGTCAGATTCAAAGTCAGCCCCAGAAGGCTCATCAAAAGAAGCGGTGACTGAAATACTTTCTTCAGTACGTACCCAACAGATGGATTCTTCCCCATATCTGCTGATAAAATCGTCATTACAGGGATTGCAACCATCCCCTGCGCTACATCCATTACCCCCATTCTGTATGCCTGTGCCGTGCCAAACAATGTCATAAAAAGCGGAATTCCCAGCATCCCTGTTTCCTGCGAAGAAAAGAGCTGCGGCAGGTTATGATATGGATATCTTTTCTTTCTGACTCTGAATGACCATAAAGAACTCATGAATACAAGAGGGATCAGCAATACCATAGCCGTCACGGATTCCATTTCCATCTTTCCGGTCAGACAGGAATTAAATAAAACACAGGGTAAACAGAATGTCATAATAAACTTCTGCAGTCCCTTATTCGCTTCTTCCGAGATCGTATTCTTTTTTCTTGCAAATACCCCTAACGATATGGTTACAAAAATAGGTATAATGATTTCCAAAACTTTGATTACATTATTCATCCGTTCCTCCCAAAAATTTATTTTTCCAAAAACAGAGCCGCATCCTTGTGTCCTTTCCCTCTCCTCGTTATTGCTTTCTTTTGCAATCTATGGTTTCCAGCAAAACACGCAGATTATCCCATAGCAGTTTTTCAGACTGCGAAACAGTTCCGCAAAAATCATCTTCAAAATCCTTCAGATGCTTTGCACCAAGCTTTTTATACAGGTTTCCCGCAGTATCATTTCCTTTGACAATACAGATGCTCATGCCTGCATATCCCTGTTCCTGCGCATACTGCCCTATTGTTTGGATCAATGCTGTGCCCACACCGTTTCCTCTGACATGTTCGGAAACCTGAAGGGAATCCAGATACCAGATGTTTTCTGATTCCTGATCTTTCTTCCCTGCCACAAAGCCCAAAAACACATCCTTTTCATAAGCCGCCCATATTTTATGTTCCTCTGCCATAAGATACGTTTCCCATTTGCGAATACCATACGCTATCGTCAACTGATTGATATACACATCAGAAAGTAACCCCCGATATGTATTCCGATGATTTGTCACATAAAGTTCGCCGATCTTTTGAAGATCCTCTTTTTTTGCCACCCTGATTTCCATGATAAAAACCCCAATCCCTGAAATTTATTCTACATAATGAATACGGCTCTCATCAAAGCGATCCTGCTGTTCCCTTTCCTCAGCAGGATAACCATACGGGAATATCGCAAATGCACGCAGATTGTCCGAAATAGCAAGGATTTCTTCCACTTCTTTCATCCGTTCTTCCATAGGCGCAATTCCCAGCCATACGCCGCCAAGCCCCTGTGCGACTGTTTCCAGCCAAAGGTTTTCCATCGCAATCGAAAGATCAATCTGTGCATAATCGGGCAGCAGGCAATCTTTTCGATAAACTGCCACGATTGCAATGGGTGCATCTTTTGTCATCCCTGCATAAGGGCTGACTGCAGAAAGGGCTTTTAATTTTTCTTTATTCGTAACAACATAAAATTCCCAGGGCTGCTGATTTGCCGCAGAAGGAGCCTGCATCGCAGCTCTGAGGATCGCCATTGTCTTTTCTTTTTCTACAGGTCTATCCTGATATTTTCTGATACTTACTCTTTTAAAAATGTAATTCATACATAAAACCTCCTTTAAAAAATTCTTATTTATCGACTTATTTGTTATTGATCCGCCTATAAAATTTATACCCTATCAATCCTATTATTGCATTTACAATTACCAAAAACAGTATCAGTATAATTATATTTTCATCAATCTGCGCCGTTGCATCTGCGATTCGCACGGCAAATCTTGAAACAATCAGCATACTCATACTTGTAAAAAAGAAAACCAGCTTCTTTTTCATTTATTCATACTCTCCACGCTTTCCTATACCCGCAAATTCTATTTTTATAATATAAACCCTCTCTTCAGAATTTCCAATTCTTCCAGAACAATACAATTTTCAAATAAATGCTTCTGAACGCCTTCACAGCATTGGTCAAAATCCATCCAAAGCACGCTGTCCACTTCTTCTTCCTGAATGGTAAAGTCACTTTCTTCCCTGTCCAGCCATAACAGAAACACTCTGGAAATCTGTCTGTCATGGAAAGGCTTGCCAAAGAAAATATCGTCCCAGATCACTTTTCGATTTCCGCAATAGAGCAGGTCCTTTTCCTCCGCTTTTACGCCCAGTTCTTCTTCCAATTCACGAATTGCCGATTTCAGATAACTGTCTCCTGCCGGGATATGTCCTGCACTGGAAATATCATAGCACCCGGGGAAAGAAGATTTATGCTTCGCTCTTTTCTGCAGCAAAATCTGTATTTTTCCATTTTTTCTTCTTGCCAGCCAGACATGGGAAGTTCTATGTAAGATTCCCTTTGCATGGGCTGTTTCTCTATCTACAATCTCACCGGTCGGCTGGCCATTTTCATCTACAATATCTAAAAATTCTTTCATGATACACCTCTTTTAAGTTTTATTATGGGGTAACAGAAAAACCAGAATCTGTTCCCGCATATCATTTCCTGCAAACAGATCACCACAATCAATCTCATTATAAAATTCCAGTTCATCCACTGTCATAAGATAAGAAATATACTCCTCTGACGGATAATAGAAAAACAAAAGCATTTCCCTCGGACTCTTATTATGAGATTCCATGATTCTCTCCATCACCTTGCAAAGGATCTCCACAGAAAATGGGTTGAAAAAATAGCACCGATTGACTTCCGGCGGCACTTCATACGCTTCTGCTCTTGTCAGTACAAAAGCAGTCTTTGCTCTGGAAACAGCAGTCTTCTGGTTTTCCAATGCGCTCTGATACATACGTTCATCATATTCAATCCCTATCGTATTCGCTTTCGTCTGATAGGAAAGGAAAAAATCAACACGCCCTTTCCCGCAGCCATAGTCTAAAAGTACATCTTTTTTGCGAATGAGTCCTCTATTCGCCAGACGCTCCAGAACAGAATATGGTGACGGTTCATATGGATAACAATTCTGATCCGCTTTGGAATCATCCCGTCCGCTTGTTTTTATCTGCAGGAGTTTATCCCATGTATTTTCATTTTCTATCATAATCCCCCTCTATCCATAATACAAATTTTCATCTGACTCTATATTTTTATGATAGCATACTCCTACGCTCGTGTCATTTTAAGTTTTTCTGAAAAGAAATACAGCCATGCACTGTAGTGCATGGCTGCTGCCATTACTGTTCAGAACCGGATTCCAATTTTAATACCGCTCCACAATATTCACATATCTCTGTCAGATTAGAGTTCGGCGCACCACAGGATGGACATTCATACAGCACTGACATCTGTCTATCATCCAGCTTGTTCGGATTTTCTTTGAAATACTTATATGCACGATTTTCATCTAAATAGTTGGAAAATAGTCCAAAAACAATCAAACCGTACATACCTCCCAAAAAAATATTCCAGAAGAGCATCTCTTCAGAAAGTTGTTCTTTTCCTAACTCGTCCATAATACTATGAAAAGAAAAATCCAAGGCATCATATATCTTCTGTCCTGCCATTCCTTTCTGGAAATTGTCTGCCAACTCATCAAACAGGTCATCCGGCAGACATTGCATCGTGTCATCTCCGCAATACATTTCATATTCCCATTCAAACGTACCATCATATGTAAACAGAATGAGCATAGCATCTTCTTCTATCCCCATAGCATAGTATAATTCTTCTGCATAAAATTCAGCAGCATTATACTTGCTTTTCCATTCCATATCATCTGTATATAAAGTGACCGGCATACCGGATGTTTCATAAACTGTCTGAAACAAATCCAGAGTATTCTGTTCTTCTTCAGGCGTTAACAGATCTATCGTATCCTGAATTGCAATTCTATCAGGATTCCCATTTACTTTTCCGCCAAAATAAATCGGCATCCATAAAAGTAACAGGAGCACTGACAGAAAGATCGTTATCAAAATAGCCTTTACCAGATTCCATTTGGGACGAAATTTATCAGTACCGTAATCCTTATTCACTGTATAATAACTATGATATACCCCTTTATGATAATAACTTCTGTTATAACAGCCCTTAAACGGCTTAGAAGAAACGGTTACACTTTTGGAACTTCCGCCGCCGCTTCTGGAACCGCCTCTGCTTCTGCTTCTGCCGCCACGTCTGCCTCAATTCTGTGTTTCTCTCTGGTATATTCAGAAAAATTTCGACTTTCCTTATTTCATTGTATAATAGAAAACAGGATGGTCGTCAGATACGACCACCCCGTAAAGTTTTTTATATTACATTCAAGAACATTTCTTTGCCGTATTCCACATTATTCTGCTTTCATGAATAATGTATACATATTCATATAATCCATATACATTACATTGTCCACCATATCGCAGTAAACTTCTTCTTCATAGCCGCCGTCATACAGATACAGCACTACGCCGGATTCTGTGAAATCCCATTCGCCGTCATAGTTGATATCCATAATTTCAGCATCTACAGTATAATTATTATGCAGTGTCAGATGAGATTCGCCGCATTCTTCTTCCGTCATTTCCTGACCATCGGCATCATAGCCGACACAGTCCCAGTCACCGACAAAATCGACATCTTCCATCACATCATCTGTCACTTCTTCCGTCACATCATCTGTCACTTCTTCCGTCACATCATCTGTCACTTCTTCCGTCACAGGTACAGGATCCGTAACAGGTTCAGCAGTGCCGCTGTTATCATCACCGCCGCAGGCGGTCACACCAAATGTCAGCATTGCCGCCAACAGCATTGCCAGCCATTTATTCTTTTTCATAAGGATACCCCCATTTCTAAAGATCATCCATTCAAAGAACCGCCGCAGTATTCGCAGCAGCCATTTGCTGTGGGCAGACTTGTTGCACCGCACCAAGGACAGGTTGCCGCCTGTTTGGGTGCCGCTGCAGCCGCAGCTGCATCTCTGCCTGTCTGACGTGCTTCTGTCAGTACGTGCTTGATTTCCAGACCCATTTCTTCATATTCACGGATCTTAGGATTGTCAGAATGACCGCCTCCAAAGAAGCTTCTTCTGCCGCTTTCCTGAATGGTTACGGAAGAACGGTTCAGCTGGAACTTCATGCAGTCAAAATAAGGATGATTTACCATGATCGCAATATCAAAATCATAGTGATATGTATAGCGGGGAGGATTGTAGCTTACCCATTCGCCATCAGGTGTCTGTCTTTTTTCTTCTGTATGGCTTTCGTTTGTATCCAGATCTACGCCTGTAACCTGTGTGAAATCCAGAACATCAGGATTTGTTTCTCTCCAGTTCTTTTCATCTGTTATTATAAACTGCATCTTATCTTCATCCAGATAAATCTTTTCTTTTTCGCCCAGAATACGTGTTGCATTGAATGCTGCTACCTTTGCTTTATTTGCTTCACGATAAGCCAGCTGTTCTTCGATTTCTGCAATGGTGCTTCCCCTTCTGTCCGTAAACCAGGGAGACAGTTTATTTGCACATTCCTTACACATATTGCCATCTTCCAGTTTGCGGTTACCCAACAGACCAATTTCGCCGCCGCATATAGAACATTCTTTCTTTTCAAATAATTTACCGAATAATCCCATAATAAAACCCCCTTTTATTTTCGTTGTTCTGTTTTTTCTTTAACCTTAATATAATATAAATTCCGTCTTTTTACAACACTTATTCAGGTATCATTTTCCCGCAATACAGGCACTATTTTCCTGCAATCACAATCGGCTGATAAAATCCTGTTTCTTCCGGGAATTTCCATTCCACCTTGCTGCAGCCGTTTGCAAGCAGAAGCTCTGTCAGTTCTTCTCTGCGTGTTGCTCTGTATTCGCAGTCAAATTTACTGATCTGCAGTGTTTTTTCATCGTCAATGATATACTGCGTCAGCTTATAACGATCCGCTTCCCATGTCCATGTCTGGAAAGACACTCTTTGTCCGTTCTCCGTTTTATGGATATAAGGGGGAGAATACGGCGGTTTTTCTGTAAGCAGTGTATCATAATCTCTGATACTGGCAACAAAAATACCGCCTGTCATGATCTGATTTGTAATACTTCTGGCTGCTGTTTCCAACGCACTTTTGGAAAGCATATGCGGCAATGCATTATCCATACAGATCACAATATCGAACTGTTCCGAAAAGGTTTCTGCTAACGCACAGAAATCAGCATGTTCAAAACGGATTTTCACATGATTCTCTGCGGCTCTTACCTTTGCTTCTGCAAGTTCTCCATCGCTTATATCCGAGGCAGTTACAGCATACCCGAGCGAAGCAAGCCCAATTGCCTGTGTACCGATTCCACAGGCACAGTCGAGAATATTGGCTGATGTATCAAAGCCATTTTCCTGAAAAAGTGTATTCAAAATAACAGCCTGTTCCTGTGTTGCAGACTGCCAGTCAAGAAACAGCTTGTCATACTGGGAAGCTAAGCTGTCATAAAAAGTCTGTATAATATCCATATTACAATCT
Source organism: uncultured Clostridia bacterium (assembly GCA_937888765.1). Lineage (GTDB taxonomy): Bacteria > Bacillota > Clostridia > Lachnospirales > Anaerotignaceae > Anaerotignum_A. Next base: position 16,861 of record CALASU010000178.1, read on the forward strand.
CCTTTGCAAATTTTAGAATTGATCCTCTACGCAATCCTTTTTTCCTTTATTATACTACAAAATCTTGTGCCGGATTATGAAATATGCTATGATTTATTACAAAACAAAGGAGGAATTCATATGAAAATCGGTGTAATTGCAGGAACTCCTATAGATACACAGATGGGCGTTGAGTATATTATCTCTAAAGGCTTTGAAGCCATCGGCTTTGCCTGCAGTGCAAGTGCTTCTCAGCAGAATGAAATGCAGATTCTGCACAAGGAAAAACTGCTCCAGATTGCAATAAACGGTTGTCTGGGCATGGTAAAACAGGGCGCAGAAGGCATCTTTTTAAACTGCAATTCTCTTTCGGGTGCGATCAATATAAACAAACTGAAAGAAGAAGTGCCTGTATGCGTGGTAACGCCATTAGATATCTATAAGCTCTGTGCAGAAAAATACAGCCGTCTTTCTGTGCTGGCCGCGAACGGGCAAAGCCTTTGTGCAATCGAACACACCATTCTTGATGTAAACCCCGGCTGTATGGTATTCGGGGCAGGCATACTCCCTCTGGTTGTGGCAATCGAATCGGGTACTTCCTCCGAAAACATACACCACGATCTGAAATTAAAACAGCTTACGGAATGCTTTGAAGCCATTGGCTGTGAGGCACTGATCCTTGGCTGTACACACTTCCCTTATATTGAAAAAGAAATCCGAGATACTGTTTCCGTTGAAGTCATCAATCCCAGCGATCAGATGCTGGATATTCTGAAAGCGGCACTATAATAAAGAACCGATCTCCCAATCGTCAGATATTTCCTCTGCCTTTTGGGGACCGGTTCTTTTTTTAGAATACTCTTGTTATATCAGTTTCCTGACCTGTCGCTATTCTGTCAGAAAACGCAGATCATTTTGATACCATCACATTCTGCACAAAGTTTTTCAGCATCTGCGCCACCTGCGCTCTTGTCGCTTCGCCGGAAGGAGCAAGCTGATTGTCGCCCATACCGCTGATGATACCGTTTTCTACTGCCCAGCAAAGTGCTGTTTCTGCATATGCACTGGCATTTTCTGCATCTGCAAATCGGTCGATACTGCCGGATGCAGCAGGACTGCCTGCGTATCTGTACAGCATCACTGCCAGCTGTTCACGGGTAACAGGATCATTCACACCAAACAGACCATTGTCGTAGCCGGAAACAATGCCTTTTTCTGCCGCCCATGCTACCGCTTCTGCATACCATGCACCATCCGCTACATCTGCAAAGCTGTTGTCCGCAATCGTTTCGGGATTATTTTCCAGATTATGCAGAACTTTTGCCAGCATACCGCGGCTCATAGCTGTATCAGGACTAAACATGCCATCTCCCATACCGCTGAACAGATTTCTTGCTGACGCAAAGTCAACTGCTTTTTCTGCCCAATGCTCTGCACCATGTACATCTGTAAATTCTGTGCTGTTATCCACGATTTTTGCAGTTGCACCCTCTGTCATTTTTAAAACGACCCCGTTTTCACCCAATACGGAAGTTTTTACGATTTCCTCTGTACCATCTTCGTAAACAATCACAGCTACTGTGTTTTCAGAAGCATCTTCCACAGGAATTTCAACTTTCACTGCTTCTGCATTTGCAGGAAGTTCTACTTTTACCGCTGTTTCCTGAGAGGTATTGACGCTCTGGATCGGCAATGTAACTGTTTCTCCGCTTTCCGCCGCTTTTTCGGAAATTGCTACGCTGTTTTCTGTCAGATTGCCGTCTGCATCTGTCACAGTTACGCTTGTTGTGCCGTCAGCCGTTGTGGTTGTAACAGTTTCTGTGCCGTCATTCTTTGTTTCCACAACCACCTGACTGCCGTCTGTATGTTCTGTTGTTTCGGTCACTGTACCTGTTTTTTCATCCGTAACCGTTGTTGTTGTACTGCCATCTGCATTTATTTCTGTTTCTGTCGTTGTTTCGGGTGTTGTCGGTTTTTCAGCTGTTGGCTTCTTGTTTCCGGAAGAACCGTTATTGGCGGAACCGCCGCCGGAGGAAGTGCTGCCGGAGGAATCAGAAGAAACAGGCTTCAGTTTATAGCCGCTCAGAATACCATTTTCATCAAAGGTATAGATATACTCTCTGCCGCTTACGATCTCATCCGCAGGGATGATATCAGAATTTGCTTTCGCTGTCAGTGTCGTGCTGACATATCTGATCCCATAACTGCTGGTTCTGGGATCGCCGCCTTTTTCTTCATAGTATGCCCAGTTACCATCTTCCGTTTTCTGCCAGCCTGTCAGCAGGTAACCTGCATCATCATCAAAAAGATACTCGATCATACTGCCGTCAGCAGCCGCAAATTTCTGTGATCCTTTCAGGGTTTTACCATTGTACTTGAAATAGAAGTGGTCGCCGTCAGAAGTCTGATTCCAGCCATCATCTGCTTTACCCATATTGGTTGAAAAAATCTCTTTTTCGCCAAATTCCGGCAGTTCTCCTTCTGCAGGAAGTGCAACCGGTGCATAAATATAAAGGTAGATTTCTCCATCCTGTGTTACATCTGTTCTGATCTTCCACCATGTATCCAGTTCACTATTTTCTGTAATATCCCTTGGTGTACCAAAGAATGTGCCGCTCTTATCTGCTCCATCGAAGAAAATAAAATTCATACCCTCTTTATAGAAAAATGCATCTGTATGCAGAACAAGAGAACCCGCATAGCTGTCCTTATCATCTGCGTCGTACACTTCAAAATATGTACTTTCGGGAACTTCTGCATAAAACATGCTGGTTTCCATTTCGCCGTTGAGCATATCGCCTGCCGCTCTTGCAGCACCTGTACCTTTTTCACCGATCGTACCGATATACAGAGCCATATCCTTCATGGTTTCCTTTTCAGGCGCAATTATATTTTTCAGCTGACCATCGGTATGGAAATACGCTTCTTCAAAATTTTTTGCCTTTAAGCCTGTGAACTGACCGCCGCCGCTGCCATTAGGACGATAAAACTCGACATGTGTCCATTCCTGTTTTGTTGCATCCATATTTACAACTGCATAAGAATCCTGTGCCTCGGGGTTCAATGTGATTTCTATGTTTGCCAGCGGCTTGGTATCATCCTCGGGATTTTTTCTGGAACCATCAGAATCATAGCTATAGCGATAATTCCGAATTAACTTTTCTGTATTTTGCACCGCTTCCGCAGGATAGGGTATCGTTACATCTTCTGCATTAGATACCTCTGCAAATCCACCGACGGTATTCACATCCATAGCATAGAACAGATTATCATAGCTTGTCCACAGATCAAATACTTTCAGAACAGGATCTGTGCTTGTGTTTAATTTTGCTGTTTTACCATTTTCGGGGTCCAGATGCTTATTTGCTTCCGCCATATCAAACATCACCAGATAGAGCAGTTCATCTTTCACATAAAGCCCTTCTGCGTTTCCTTTATTGATCTTTCCGTCTTCATCAAGTATGTTTCCCAGATAAATATTCGTCCACGCGTCCTCAACGTTCATTGCGATTTCCCCATACTGCGGATAATATGTATAAAGAACCGCTTTGGACGCATCATATTCCCCATCTGTTTTACCGATCTCTACATAGTCAAAGGGTTTATACTCTGTTCTGTTTTCTTCCGCTTTCCAACCGGTGTAAGGTACTCTGTTTTCATCAAAAATTTTGATATAAAATTTTTCCTCTTTCTCATCTTCCCAGTAATCAAGGGCAACTGTGGCATGTCCGCCGCCACTCGCATAATAATATGTAATCAGAAAAGGTTCTCCATTATCAATCTTTGCCTTTGCCCTTGCTATATATTCTTCCATGGAGATAAAGCCTGCTTCTTCTTCATTCAGCATACTGACCCAATACGAATTTTCCAGCGCAGCAGTCGTCTTCTGTGAAAGCATATAATAGTTGATGATATCCAGAATATTCGCATCCTCATTCGGCGTATGCAGATCCATATACTCTTCCGCATCCTCCTGATACTCTTTCAATAACAATTTATTATCCTCATCCAGCTTTCCGCTCTGCGTCAGACGATTCAGGAGCATCGTTGTCGCAATCCCGAAGCAGGAACCACCCCATGTACTGTCTTTGATCAGGATCGTTCTCAGCTGCTACAGACCGTCAGGTTCTTTATCCAGCAGAATATTCGTCATTTCATCACTGAGCTCATAGGTTGCAGGAAAACTATCCTCGCTATGCATAAAATTATTGGTATCCACGCCGATTTCAAAAGTCGTCGGCGTTGCCATCAGAAACTCTTTTAGATCTTTATAGTCCCCATCGCTCTCAGGAAGTTCAGGTTCTTCTTCAGATTCTTCTTCAGGTTCGATTTCGTTCAGCTGCTGAATGTCATTCTGCTGCTCGTCGTCAACCTGCTGCTCATCGTCTGCCTGCTGCTCGTCGTCCTGTTGCTCATCGTCAGCCTGCTGATCGCCGTCCTGTTGCTCATCGTCAGCCTGCTGCTCGTCGTCCTGCTGTCCGTCGTCCTGCTGTCCGCCGTCCTGCTGCTCGTCAGCCTGCTGCTGTTCGTCAGCCTGCTGCTGTTCGTCAGCCTGCTGCTGTTCCTGCTGTTGTTCAGCAGGCAGTTCATCAGCCAGTGCCACAGTCGGCATCATCATACTGCACGCCAGCAGCATCGCTAAAAACCGTTTTTTCTTCATTGTTTATCCTCCTTTGCAATATTTACGAGGATCTGTTGCCTCATATTACAATAAGTTTCTTGTGATAGTTTACCAAAACATATATCATACAGCAATAAAAATTATACAAAAAGATATTTTCTAAAGAAACCTTTAATTTCTCCATATATAATTCTTATGAAATAAAAAGCAAAGGTACCGCGCATCCTGCACGATACCTTTACTTTTGATCTGCCATTCTGTCTGTATATAGCTTTCGATCATTTTGGGGAGTGGCTGTATTTCTTTTTAAAAGCCAATCTCGCCATAGCTCTTGCCAGTTTTGCCTCAGAAATATGATGCTCCAGAAGACTCTGCGCCTGGCGCAATTCCTCCTGCGCTTCTTCCAGTGCCTGCTGTGCCCTGCGTTCATCGACTTCTTCCGGTCTTTCTGCGAAATCAACCAGCACAACAACTTTGTTATCATCAACCTGTGCGTATCCTACGCCGCTGACAGCCGGAATCCACTCATCATTTTCTGTCTGAATCCGCATTTCCCCTTCTGCCATGGCTACAACACAGCATTCGTGGTGCGCCATAATCCCCATCTGACCATCTACAGACGTAATAATAATCTGTTTGCACAAACCGCTGTAAAACGTACGGTTTGTTGCAATGACATTCAGTTCAAATGTACTCATACAGCATTACCCCATTTTTTTTGCTTTTTCAATGACTTCATCAATCGTACCCACATTGAAGAACGCCAGTTCAGGATACTCGTCCATTTCGCCGTCAATGATCATCTTGAATCCGAGAATCGTTTCTTTCAGAGGAACGAATTTACCGGGCATACCTGTGAATACTTCCGCTACATGGAACGGCTGAGAAAGAAATTTCTGAATCTTTCTTGCACGATATACCGTTGTCTTATCCTCTTCAGATAATTCTTCCATACCCAGAATTGCAATGATGTCCTGCAACTCTGCATATTTCTGCAGAATAGACTGCACCTGTCTTGCTGTTTCATAGTGTTCCTTACCCACGATATCCGCTTCCAGAATACGGGATGTGGATTCCAGAGGATCTACCGCAGGATAAATACCCTGTTCCACAATCTTTCTGGACAGTACAGTCGTTGCATCCAGATGTGCGAATGTTGTGGCAGGTGCAGGGTCAGTCAGGTCATCGGCAGGCACATATACCGCCTGAACTGACGTAATAGAACCATTCTTAGTAGATGCAATTCTTTCCTGCAGTTCACCCAGTTCTGTTGCCAGTGTAGGCTGATACCCTACAGCTGATGGCATACGGCCCAGCAGAGCAGAAACTTCACTGCCCGCCTGTATGAAACGGAAAATATTGTCGATAAACAGAAGCACGTCCTGTTTTGCCACATCTCTGAAATATTCAGCCATTGTCAGACCTGTTTCCGCTACACGCATACGTGCGCCGGGCGGTTCATTCATCTGACCAAATACCAGTGCTGTTTTTTCAATAACGCCGGATTCCGTCATTTCCATCCAGAGGTCATTTCCTTCTCTGGAACGCTCCCCTACACCTGTAAAGATGGAATAGCCGCCGTGTTTTTTTGCTACATTTGTAATCAGTTCCTGAATCAGTACGGTTTTTCCTACACCGGCACCGCCGAACAGACCGATCTTACCGCCCTTTGCATAAGGCGCGAGCAGATCAATGACTTTGATACCTGTTTCGAGGATTTCTACAGCAGGGCTCTGGTCTTCAAATTGAGGGGGTTCTCTGTGAATCACCCATTTTTCTTCCTGCTCCAGACTTTCGCCGCCGTCCAGTGTTTCCCCTGTTACATTAAACAATCTTCCGAGTGTTTTTTTGCCAACAGGAACCTTAATCCCGCTTCCTGTTGCTGTTACTTCCATACCTTTATAAAGACCGTCACTGGAAGTCAGCATAATACAGCGAACAACATTTTTACCAATGTGCTGTGCAACTTCCATTACGCATGTTTTGCCATTGTTGACAACGGTCAATGCATCCTTCATATCGGGAAGAATGGATTGATCAAATGCAACGTCTACCACAGGCCCTGAAACCTGTATAATTCTACCCTTATTCATTGGCTTTTCTTCCTTTTCTGTGATTTTGCACCTGCAATCACTTCTGTGATTTCCTGTGTGATCGCTGCCTGTCTGACGCGATTATACTCAATGGACAATGCATTCAGAATTTCCTTTGCATTTTTTGTTGCAGCATCCATTGCCATCATACGGTCATTCTGTTCGCAGGCATAAGACATGGTCAGTGCCGCAAATATGAAACTTGTCACATAGTTTGGAACAATCGCATTCAGCACAGCCTCAGGCGTTGGCAGGTATCTTACTTCCTCATCCGCTTCTGTCAGTTTCTCATCCATAAAATTCTCTTTGGACAAGGGAAGCAGCTTTATCATTCTGGGCTCATCTTCCAAAGCATTGATCTCACTGGTATAGATCATATATACTTCGTCCAGTTCCCTTGCATTATAGCGAAACAGAATTTCCTGACAGATCACTCTGGCTTTATGTATGGACGGGTTCTGTGCTGTATGCTGAAAAAAGCGGTCTACCTTATAGTTTCTTCTTGTAAAATGGCTTCTGCCTACCAGTCCGACAAGCAGCAGCGTCACATCCGCATGTTTGTCCAGTTCCTTCTGCGTCATTCTGATCACATTGTGGTTATACGCCCCCGCCAGACCTTTGTCCGCCGTTACAACCAGATACCCTGTTTTTTTCTGTTTCGCATCTTCGTGACCCAGATATGGATGCTCCATATCCGGCGCAGCACGGAATATCTTTGCAATCGTTTTCTGCAGTTCACGGAAATGGTCTGCAGAATCCTTCACATCCTTCTTTGCCTTTTTCAGCTTGGAGGACGAAATCATATGCATGGCCTTCGTGATCTTCATAGTATCCTGCACACTATGAATTCTGGTTCTTATTTCCTTGGTGTTTGCCATAACTTATACCTTCCTGTGGTCTGTTACTCCAGATAAAACTCCTTTGCGTCAGCAACTGCTTTCAGAATTTTTTCTGTCAGTTCTTCTGTCAGCACTTTTCCTGTTTCCAGTTCATGAATGATTTCGTCATAATTATCGTTCACATATTCCAGCATCTGCATCTGGAATTCCTTTATCCTGTTCTTAGGAATACCCAGAAACAGCTTATGATTTGCCGCACACAGTGTAATTACCTGTTCTGCCATAGACAGAGGTCTTGCCAGAGGCTGTTTCAACAACTCCATCAGACCCTGACCATGCTCCAGCTGACGTTTTGTTGTATCATCCAGCTCTGAGCTGAACTGTGTGAAGATTTCCATTTCTCTGTACTGTGCCAGATCAATACGAATACTGCCCGCTGCTTTTTTCATGGCTTTTGTCTGCGCGTTGCCGCCTACACGGGATACGGACAGACCCACGTTTACAGCAGGTCGCTGACCTGCAAAAAACAGGGAGCTTTCCAGATAAATCTGACCGTCAGTAATGGAGATTACATTTGTAGGAATATACGCAGATACGTCACTCGCCTGTGTTTCGATGATCGGCAGTGCTGTGATAGAGCCGCCGCCCGCTTCGGGAGAAAGTCTTGCAGAGCGTTCCAGCAGTCTGGAATGCAGATAGAATACATCCCCGGGATATGCTTCACGACCGGGAGAGCGTTCCAGCAGCAGGGACAATGCTCTGTATGCAACTGCGTGTTTGGACAGATCATCATATACGATCAGTACATCTTTGCCTTTATACATAAAATATTCTGCCAGAGAAGTACCCGAATAGGGCGCAATATACTGCAGAGCCGCAGGATCACTTGCCTGTGCAGAAACAATGATTGTATAATCCAGTGCATCGTTTTCTTCCAGCATACGAACCTGTTTGGCAACACTGGATGCTTTCTGACCAATCGCAACATAAACGCAGATAACATCTTTACCTTTCTGGTTCAGAATCGCTTCCATAGCAATACTTGTTTTCCCTGTCTGACGGTTTCCGATGATCAGCTCACGCTGTCCTCTGCCGATCGGGAACATGGCATCAATTGCCAGAATCCCTATTTCCATAGGAACGGAAATGGATTTTCTTTCTACGATACCGGGTGCACGATTTTCAATCGGTCTGTATCCAGATGCAGTGATTGCACCCTTGCCGTCAATCGGTTCGCCCAGTGCATTGACAACTCTGCCCAGAAAATCATCGCCAACAGGAACCCCTGCCATTTTTTCTGTTCTGATAACTCTTGTGCCTTCTCGGATTCCTGTATCACGGCCAAAGATGATAATACCGATTTCATCCTTACGGATATCCTGCACCATGCCCTTTACGCCTGTATCAAAGATGATGACTTCGCCGTACATTGCATATTCGATCCCCCGAACAGTCGCAATGCCGTCCCCTACGAATGTAACGAAACCAACTTCTCTTTTATCTGTGTCAAATACAGATTCTTCGATTTCTTCTTTCAGAATGGAGATGATGTCAACATTTTCTTCTGATTTCTGTTTCTGTATACGCTCTGTCAGATTCTGCTCGATCTTCTGCAGTCTGCTGCGCATACTCCAGTCATATTCTTCGCCGCCCACACGGATCACGAAGCCGCCCAAAAGAGTCTTATCTTCTGTCATGATCGGCTCGAAGAATTCTGCGTTATATCTCTTCTTTATATATTCCTTGATTTTTTCCAGCTGTTCTTCTGTAGGAGGCACAACATAAAGAATTTCTACCTTCAGGCCGGATTCTTTCTCACGCATATCGGCACATGCTTTCAATGCCTTTGCATCATCCATATCTGTCTGTTTCAATTCTTTTCACCCATTTCTGCAATAAATTCATCATAGAAATTCTGGTTGGTTTCTGCTGTAACAGATTGTCCGACAACCTTTGTCGCTACTGCCATAACCAGAGTTTCAATTTCTGTTTCCATACTGCGCAGAGATTTCGCTTTTTCTTCTGCAATGATTCTTTCTGTTCTGTGCAGTTTCTTTTCTGCGTCCTCATTTGCAGCTTTCAGAATGCGCTCATATTCTGCCCTTGCTTTTTTTCTTGCATCAGAAACGATCTGATCTGCTTCTTCCTTTGCATCTTTCAAGGAAATTTCATAGTCTTCCTTCAGCTTTTCAGCCTGCGCTTTTGCTTCTTCCGCTTCCGCAAACTGCTTTCTGATGATTTCTTCTCTTGCGGCGATAATACCATTAACCGGTTTGAACAAAAACTTTCTCATCAGGAAGTAAAGGATCAACAGGTTGATAATGGTAAACACCAGATTAATGTCTAATCTAAGCATTTTTTTACCTCCCGATTATTTACCCAAGAACATGATGATCAGAATAGCGATTACGAAACCATAGATTGCTGTTGCTTCCGCCAGCGCACAGCCCAGCAGCAGCAGCTTTGTGATTTTACTTTCTGCTTCAGGCTGTCTTGCAATCGCATCCATCGCTTTCCCTGTAGCAATACCGATACCAACACCTGCACCCAGACCTGTCATAACCGCCATAGCTGCACCAATACCTAACATAGAACTCATGATTATCTTCTCCTTTTTTCTATTATTCGATTGCTTCGTTAATGAACAGTGATGTTAAAAATACAAAAATGAATGCCTGCAGCAAACCATCAAAAATATCAAAGTACAGGCAGAACGGAACAGGCAGACCCACAGGAACGCAGATTTTCAGCAGTTCCATAACCGTGAACGCCCCCAGAATGTTACCAAACAGTCGCATACACAAAGATATGGGTTTGATCAGAAGTTCCAGAATGTTAATCGGTGCAATCAGCGCGATGGGTTCAGAGAATTTTTTCATCCATCCTTTTACACCTCTTGCATGAATCGCGGCATATTCGACCAGAATAATACTCATAATCGAAAGCCCTGCTGTCACATTCAAATCCTTTGTAGGCGGTTTCATACCAAACAGACCAACCGTATTCGCCAGACCCAGATAAATCAGAACAGTTACCAGATAAGAAGTGTATTTTTCCCCTTCTTCCCCCAGACTGCCCTTCAGCAGATTCTGCAGTGATGTCACAATGCTCTCCACAATAACCTGCCGTTTTCCGGGGTTTTCTACTGTAAATCCTCTTGTCAGCAGAATCGAGCCAATCACCATGACAACCATAATCAGCCATGTAATCACAGTGGATTCTGCAATGGGAATACCGCCAATGGTAAATGCAGTTTCACAATTCAGCATTTCCATCAACTCATGCGAAATTTCTTGCATCATTTTTCTTCCCCTCCTTCAGTTTTTTTCCGTATTTCAGGATATTCCGCACAAAATCTCTTTCACTCTATATCATATATGATACTTCCAAATCCATCAATGTGCGAAACCCATCATATTTTGCTGATTTTAGAATGGTATTTTTAGAAATTTTAACATTTTCTTTATTTGGTTAAAATTACTAAAAAATCCCCTTATCAAGAACAATCGTATTTCGGATACAAACAAAAAAGCCGAAGCTGTTATGCTTCGGCTTGAATAGTCAAACAATTCTTTGATTCTATTACTGTATTCCTTCTGTAAAAGCTTCATGCTCTCTCAAATGTTACGGTATATGCCCCCAGCACCTGTGTACAGGGAATCTTCGCCGCATTTTCAACCGAAAAGGCATCTTTGGGATACACCTGTTTCACTTCCTCAGGATATGCAGGCAGAGTCACACCTATACTTTCTCCCGATGCACCATTTTCTAGCAGCCATCTGAAGCGGCAGTCACAGTATTCTTTATTTACCGTAATCTTTTCCGCAGGTTTAAACTGCTCGCTTTTGCCCAGAAAATAGCATCCGTCATTGTCCTTTTCCGCAGGGCAGGAACCCACTGTACCTCTTCCCGTAAACGAGATTTCCAGTAAATCCGTCCGAAACGTTACTGTTTTTTCTTTTCTTTCAAATGCTGCATTCTCCCAGAAACCAATGTTGAGCCATCCCCTGTTTCCATCTTTTTCAACAGGTGTATTAAACTCAATATACCCGTATGCTTCTTCTCTGATTTCTGCATTCAGACGAAGCACTGGACGCAAAGAAGTAAAGCCTTTTGGCAGGATCGCTCTTACCCTGTCCTGTTCCACGCCATATGCCATTACATACTGTTCCACTTTCATTTGCCGACACCTCCAATCACCTTATCTGTTTTAAATACCGTTACATTGGGTGTATAGATGATATCATCATTATGAATGGGGTCTCCTGCATTTCTGTGCGGTTTATAAAAACCATCCCACATTTCCTGAGCAGTCAGGCAAAAATATAAGCCAGAACATCTGCAAAGACATTCTTCCTGCGCACTTGCCCCTCTTTCCACACCGCCGCCGGGATTAGACGCAGATGCAAAGTTATGCACGCATACTTTCTGACCCTTGTAGGCTGCTGCTGCCTCATAGCTTTTTTTTAGAAACGATAATTTTAGCAGGTGTTTCATAAACCTTTTTTTCTTCCTCTGCAATCATATCCTTTTCCAGAATCAGCTTCTGCTGTTCGATTGCTTTTTTCAGAGATTCTTTTAATTCGACATTTTCTTTACACAGTTTTTCTGTGTCCAGAAATACCTGTACATTCTTTTCCCATATGGATTTCTCCCTTCTTCTTGTTTTCCCACTTATGCCTTTCTGTTATGATTTTACGCTTTCCCTTTAAAGCGGATTATAACCATATATCATTATCTGATGCTTTCAAAAATACCTGCATTATCTGGCATCCTCCGACAGCACCGGATCATAATGAATCACCAGATGCACGTTCAGCTCTGTCAATGCCAGACATTCTATTTCATCAATACATGCATGGCACTGTACAGGGTCCTCCTTAGCACTCAGTTCTGCATGAATAGAAGCAAAGCAATGTCCCGGGCCATAATCATGTATCAGCAGATCATGAATCCCAAGCACCCTTTCCTGCGAAAGTACCAGTTCTGTCAGTTTTTTAATCAACTCCGGGTCTGCCTGTTTGCCGAGCAGCGGGGAAATGGCTTCTTTGGCAATTTCCACCCCTGAATACAAAATGAATCCCGCTACTACAATTCCAATATAGCCGTCAATATTGATTTTCAGAAAATGCCCTGCCACAAATCCAAGCAAAACTGCCGCTGTTGCAATTACATCATTTCTGCTGTCCACCGCTGTTGCCTGCAATGCAGTAGACTGTATGCAGTTTCCCAAAGAACGGAAAAATGCCGACATCCACAGCTTTATGGCAATCGAGCCAAGCAAAATGCCAATCGTTACACCGGAAAATGCCACAGCCGAGGGATGCAGTATTTTTCCGACAGAAGATTTCAGCAGCTCCACGCCGATCAACAGAATCAGAAATGCTACCATAAGCCCCGATAAATATTCATATCTGGCATGGCCATACGGATGGTCTTCATCTGCGGGCTGCTGTGCCAGACGAAAGCCGAGCAAAGTTACCACAGAAGAGGAAGCATCTGAAAGGTTGTTGACTGCATCCGCTACGATTGCAACAGAATGCACTGACCAACCCACCAGCAGTTTTCCCAGAAACAGGATCAGATTGCAGACAATTCCCACAATCCCTGCAAATTTTCCGATTGCAGAGCGTACCGCAGGAGTTTCCGTATGTGTATAGTCTTTCACAAACAGCCGCAAAAGAAATGTTGTCATATATAACCCCCTGAACCTTTTGAATATAGTAAAAAAATCTCCTGTTGAAAAACAGGAGATTTCAGCACCTGCCATTAAAAATACACTTGTTTTCTGATTCTTTCGGAGGTATCTTTTTTAATCTTTATCCATATCAAACATATCTTTGATCTTTTCTGTAAAGGATTTCTTTTCTTCCTTTACAGGCTCTGCTTCTGCAGAAACACTGCTGTCACCATAGAACTGACGCAGCAGGTCTTTCTGTCTTTCAGACAGTTCTGTGGGGATTTTTACTTTCAATGTAACAATCTGGTTCCCTCTTACCTTGGGATTTCTCAGATTGGGTACACCCACACCACGCAGTGTTATAACAGTGTCAGGCTGTGTACCGGGTTTTACTGTATATTTCTGTTCACCATCAATCGTTTTGATAATGATTTCGCCGCCCAGTGCCGCCTGTACAAATGTAATGGGTACATCACAGTAAATATCAAAGCCTTTACGTACAAAGATACGATCGGGCTGTACGTAAACCGTTACGAGCAGATCGCCGTAGCCGCCGCCATTTTCGCCGACTTCGCCTTTGCCCGCCAGACGGATTGTCTGACCGTTATCAATGCCCTTAGGGATATTGACTTCATATTTTTTCTGTTTGCGCACTTTGCCTGTACCCTTACAAGTACCGCAGGGATCTTTAATCAGCTTACCTGTACCTTTACATTTGGAACAGGTACGTACAGAGGTTACAGCACCAAACATGGACTGCTGTACCACTCTTTCCTGACCTGTACCATGACAGGTAGGACAGCTTTCTGCGTGTGTGCCTTCTTTTGCACCTGTGCCATGACAAGTGTCACATTCGTCATAAACGCCTACGGAAACTTCTTTTTTACAGCCAAAAACAGCTTCTTCAAATGTCAGCTGGATATTTACTTCAATATCTCTGCCGCGGCGAGGACCATTTCTTCTTGCAGAACCGCCACCGCCAAAGCCGAAGCCGCCGCCGAACATACTGCTGAAGATATCGCCCAGATCGCCCATGTCAAAGCCCTGACCATAGAAGCCGCCGCCTCCGCCCATGCCGCCCTGTTCAAAGGCCGCATGACCGAACTGGTCATACTGTGCACGTTTCTGAGGATCGCTCAGTACCTCATATGCTTCGTTGACTTCCTTGAATTTTTCTTCTGCTTCTTTATCGCCCTGGTTCTGGTCGGGATGGTATTTCATCGCCATCTTACGGTATGCTTTCTTCAGTTCTGCTTCTGTTGCATCCTTCTTTGCGCCCAGTACCTCATAGTAATCTCTTTTAGATGCCAACTTTCACACCTACCCTTCATATTAACGTGAAAAGCAGGATGCCCAAGGGCACCCTTGCTTTCTGATTCACTATTAGATTTCTTTGCCGTCTACATCAACAACGTCGGGACCTTCGCCTTCTGCGCCGCCTGCTGTCTGTGCCTGTGCATACAGTTTTTCAGACAGTTTGTAGAATTCCTGTGTCAGAGCTTCTGTTGCTGCTTTTACAGTTTCAACGTCAGATTCTGTCATTGTTTCAGCGTTCATATCTTTTACTGTATCTTTCAGTTTTTCCAGTTCTGCTTCTACAGCTGCTTTTTCGGATGCATCCAGTTTGTCGCCCAGTTCGCCCAGTGCTTTTTCTGTCTGGAAGATCAAGGAGTCAGCTTCGTTTTTCGCATCAATTGCTTCTTTTCTCTTTCTGTCAGCTTCTGCGAACTGTTCAGCTTCTTTTACAGCTTTTTCGATTTCTTCATCGCTCAGGTTGGAACCTGCTGTGATTGTGATTTTCTGTTCTTTGCCTGTACCCAGATCTTTTGCGGAAACGTGTACGATACCGTTTGCGTCGATGTCGAATGCTACTTCGATCTGAGGAACACCACGTCTTGCGGGAGCGATACCGTCCAGTTTGAACTGACCCAGAGTTTTGTTATCTCTTGCCAGAGGTCTTTCCCCCTGTACAACGTGGATATCTACTGCTGTCTGGTTATCTTCTGCTGTGGAGAAGATCTGTTTTTTGTTTGTAGGGATTGTTGTATTTCTGTCGATCAGTTTTGTTGCAACACCGCCCAGTGTTTCGATACCCAGAGACAGAGGTGTTACGTCCAGCAGCAGGATGGAGCCTGCACCTTCGTCGCCTGCCATTTTACCGCCCTGAATAGCCGCACCTACAGCTACACATTCATCGGGGTTGATGCCTTTGAAAGGTTCTTTGCCTGTGTATTTCTTAACTGCATCCTGTACAGCAGGGATTCTTGTGGAACCACCAACCAGCAGAACTTTATCAATTTCACCTGTGGACAGACCAGCATCAGCCAGAGCCTGTTTTACAGGACCCATTGTACCGTCTACCAGATCAGCTGTCAGTTCGTCAAATTTTGCTCTTGTCAGTGTTACATCCAGATGTTTGGGACCATCCTGGTTCATTGTGATGAAAGGCAGGTTGATGTTTGTAGATGTTACTGTAGACAGTTCTTTTTTCGCTTTTTCAGCCGCTTCTTTCAGTCTCTGCATAGCCATTTTGTCTTTGGACAGATCCATGCCTTCTGCTTTTTTGAATTCTGCTACCAGGAAGTCGATCACTCTCTGGTCGAAGTCATCACCGCCCAGGTGTGTGTTACCGTTTGTTGCCAGTACTTCGATGACACCGTCACCGATTTCGATGATGGAAACGTCGAAGGTACCGCCGCCCAGGTCGTATACCATGATTTTCTGTTCATTTTCGTTATCCAGACCGTAAGCCAGTGCTGCGGATGTGGGTTCGTTGATGATACATTTTACATCCAGACCGGCGATT
>CALASU010000179.1 GCA_937888765.1 uncultured Clostridia bacterium
AGATCATCACTATGGATATTTTTTTATTATTGCAACTTCATTTTACAATGTGCCAAATTAAAATACTGAAGGGGTATATCAAAAAAATTCTGGAAATTGTATTGTGATAGTGGAGTATGGTTAAATAAAATATTATTGATGCTATTTGAGTACGAATTTTTTGTACCAATCCTGTACCAATTTTGTGCCAAAATCCCTGGATTCGGTGCAGAATAATGCTGAAATATGGTACAGGGTAAGTGAGAAACCCTTATAAAATAGGCATTTGAAGGCATACAAAGAGTTTCAGAGAACTGGTTATAGGATTCCCTACAATGAAACCTATTAACGACTAAATCGTTGATTTTATAGGGTTTCTGAGGTTTTATATAGCTTAGAAAATAGTTTATATGATAAATTGAAAGGCACTATCTGAGAGGATAGTGCCTTTTTATTAAATCTTAATAGAAATAATTGATTTGTATGTAGCTAACTGATCATCCATAAGCTGGGTATCAATAGCTTTTTTGATCATTGTGGTATAATCGGTGCTATTAGTTTTAATATAATTTGTTGTATACAAATTTGTTACAGTAGAATACATAGTGATGATGTTATTGATAGCATCGCGATCTTTAAGTGTATCTAAAATTTTCTTGGCTTGTCTTTGTTCACAATCATAACGCGAGAAGCAATCAATGAGATAAAATGGAACAACTCTAATGGAGTTTCCTGCTTTTTCATTATCCTTTTTTGCTTTTTCAGCTCTCATATAAAGCAAATAAAGATCTAACAAAGCATCAGTTGTTACACTACCGCTTTTAATAAAATCGATTACTTTTTTATGGCGGTCTTCTGTGATTTTTAAAAGATCTTTTTTGAAGTTATATGCATGGTAACCAGATTCTTGAAAAGCAACAATTACCTGTAATAGTTTCTCTAAAGGGATAAAGAAGTCTTTAACAGCTTTTGCATTTTCGAAACCAAATTTTTGTCTGCGGGCGATACTTTTTCCGCGGAGTTTTGTCAGTTGAGATTGCTGTTTATAGAATTTACTGAATTTTTCTTTATCACTTTGTTTAATTAAAAGAAGATAACCTTTTGATAGGAATTCATTCTGTAATCTGATAAATTCATTGCTGGTTGCAGCGAAAGACTTTTCGTCAATAGAATTTTGAGAATTATTGTATTTTACAATATTATCAAATAGATTTTCAGCATTCTCTTTTTGTCTGTCAATTTGCAAGATCTTAACCATAATATATGTATCCTTGAATTCATCATCAAGAGAATCCTGATCCATGTCTCTTAAAGCCTCAAAAATAGAATTTACTGTTTGGCAGCCATTAACAATTTGAGGATTTATAACTTGAAATTTTGCAGTAATGGGGATAGGAGATGGATTTGGAGGAGTTGTATTAACAGTTCCAAAAGCATCACAAATCATGGTTATCCCGTTATTATAGTAAAAGAAATTTTTGCGATCATTTTTGTCTTTTAATGTTCCAAAGATTTTATGATTAATGCCCTTATTACCTAAATATTCACGAATATTTTTTTCAAAAATAGGGTATTGTTTTTCGAGGGCAGATTTATAAATTCTATAAATACAAGTAATAGGTACAAATGCATAACGGGCATCGAAGTTTACACCTAGATTATATTTTTCTCGATCAACATTAAGGATTGTTCCTTTATTAATACTTTCAATATCAACAGACATTTTTTTCTTGTTTATATTTGCTTCTCCAAAAAATTTTTCTTCTATATCATCCAAGTAGTAAACTTTTGCAAAAAATTTGGGGGCATATTTATTGTTAAAGTCGCTGATACATTTATCGACTTCTGGGCTTCGAGAATTGTTTGTGACATAAATATCAAGATGAACTGTAAAATCAGGAAGATCTTTATGTTTAGTATACCAATTTTGAAGTTCTGCAGAGCGAGTATACGTACCATTTTCCAATATGTTTATTGGAGTAATTAAAAAGTTGTTTTTTACATAATCAGCAGAGAGATGTGTTTTTTCACTATAGTATTTATTTTGAACGATAAAAAGTTCATGTGTATCATCGTAGTATTCGAAAACATCAATACCACGATCATGATCGTCCAAAATTTTATCTTCAATCAATTCTTCATCTTCGTAAAAGAATTTATCTAAAATCCAAAAATTAAAAGCCCAGTCATCTTCCTTGATTTTAGAGACATTTGGAAAACGTTCTTGATAATCACGAATATCTTCTTCAATTTGTGTACGAAAATTTCCCATAATACACCTCCAATGAGTAAAATAAAACAAAAAATTAAACTTTTATTAAATCTTACCAGATCAACAGAAGGAGATCAATGTTGTTTTAGACATATTGTATTAAAAAACTGGCATCTTTAAGATGCCAGTTTTATTTTTAACCTAAAGAAAATTCAACTAGATCACAAACATTTTTAAAACGTCGAGAACGGGTGGAAGTAGCTAAAATATCAATCTCTTTAAGAATAAGATCTTCTTTATTTTCATTTGCGAAGGATGCTTTTTGTACAATAGGGATTCTTAAGCATAATTTAGCTAAGAGGTTATCTCTATCATCATTGTTTAAAGTTTTAATATATTTTCCTAGTTCAGATAATTCAACTGTTAAAGAAGAATTATGTTTGCGAATAATTACAAGGTCAAGTTGTGCTGCTAATTTAGCATGGTTTTCTCCGTATTTCATATCAGCACCGGATTTTTTTTCACCATAGAATAATTCATGCCCCAATTCTTCATAAGTTAATGCAGTTTTTTTCCTACTGAGAGCTGCAGTTACTCCGTATAAACCTGTGCTCAAATCACTATATTGAGGAATATTATCTTTCTCAACAGCTTCTAAATTATTACTATTTTTAATTAGTTTAAGAATATGATTTATATTTGTATTTATAATTGTAGAAACTAGAATTTCGAGAAGATGTTTCTGATCCATCCAGCAGTTAGCATTTTTATAGGATAAACATAGCAAGTCAATTTGTTTAGTAAAATACAATTCTAGCAATTTGTCAGGATCATTTATTATTTGTTCCCAACATTGGTTATGAGATTTACACCAATTACATTCAGGTTTATTTGCAAATCTTCTGCCATAACCATATTGTTTTTCATAAATATTTTCATTTTCAAATTTTAAATCAAAAAATGCACTTGCTATTTTAGGGAAACCAGCTTCAAAATCTATCATTGCTTGATATGCTGAGCAGTTTGTTGTTTTGTTGGTCTTGTAGTTTTGGTTGGCAATACAGAATTCTCTAAAAGACATTTTTTTGAAAAACTGTGGTTGGTTACACCAGCGAGCCAATTGAATATACATATCTTTGTAGGGACTTTTTTTATAACTTTCAAATCTGATGATATAGGGTAAACTGCCGTATTTCATAAGAATTTTAATGCGTGAAAAAGTATCCGCTATATCCTTTTCATCTTGAGAATTGTATGCACATAAAACATACATTTTACATACTTTAGGGGTATATCTTTTCCACAATTGAACTTTTTCGGTAATAATATCTTTATCGGATAGATGGTCGAAAGCAAAGATAAAATCACCATGATAGCGTGTTTTGGTAAAGCGCATAGCTTTTTTATCTGTCATAAGACGTAAATCTATTCCTTGGCGAAACTGAAAAGGTTTTCCAGCGGATTCAATATCATCTAAAACATTTTCCCATTGGGGTAAGGATAAAATATTATCATCCCAAAGGTATAGAAAGGGACGGTCATTCTCTAGAAATTCTATAACAGGAGAATGCAGAAAAGCATGGTCGTATTTTTTATTTACACAAAAGGAACATTTTCTGAAACATCCTCTAGAGGTAAAACCGATAGAATAATCCAAATAATCTGCAAAATGAGTTCTTTTTTTCCCTGCTGCAATTTGTGCTTCGACATAATCTTTATAAAGATCGTAATAAGGCTTATGATGTTCGATTTCATCAGGTAAATTTTGTCCACCATCTTCAAAAAATCCTGTACCACCAATTGTTACAGTTTCCAAGTTTAATACCCAATCGGGCACCTTAGAAAATGTAAATACCTTAGAGATAAATACTTTTTCATAATTTTTTACTTGATCGTATGAATTATATATGAGTTCAACATCATGACCATTTTCTTTATAAAAACCTGCAATTTTCATCAATGCAAGATTAGGATGACGAGTACCGTTATCCATAAGATCTGCATCAACCAGTCCTATTTTCATAGGATTTCCTCCTTACTATTATTTGCTGATTATAATGAATCAATATTAGTAAAGGAATAGGAAGATATATAAATTCCTGATTCATTTAAAAATATTACTTCTTTATAATATAATGTTTAGGTGTGTCGTTAAAACTATACGATAAAAATGCTCTAATTGCAACGATTCATTCAGATATCATTGAAGAAAATCTATGAATTCTGTTGAAAGATATTTATATCACTATGGTGGATATGTTTTATAAGAAAGTCTTTTTGAATACAGAGACTGAATACAATTCCGGCATACATCTTGTTTTTCATTAGGTATTAAGCACTTTCGGAAAAATAAAATACGGATTTGCTGAAAAAAACTGACAACAGATTTTATGACAAATGGCGATGGAGATATAGGAAGTGGTGGCAGGATATGAGAAGGAAGAATGTTGAGATTCTAGGCTTTGTGGGAGTTATGAGATGATAAATCGAGATTTGAGATTCTAAAGAACATGTCCCTACAATGAAGCATATCAATGACTAAAATTTGATAAATACAAGCATTACGGCGATTCTCCGAGGAGAATCGTCGTTCTTGTCTTTAAAAACAAAATGAAATATGGAAGAAATATTTTTTCATACGCTTTTTCTTGATGTGAATGTATGACCTTGATATAATAGTATTAAATCACGATTTAGTAAATTAGGATTTGAATAAATAAGGTGATGATATGTTTAGAAGAAAAATAGAATTGATTTTTCTTCAGAATAAGTATATTTCCACCTACAGTTCGACATATCAGAAACTTCTGGATTTTCTGATATGTCGTTTTTTAATTTTAGGTCCTATTTATTGATTCAAATAGTTAATGGAATGATATGAAAAAAGGAGAGCAATATGTTACGTCCTGGATTATATGAACAGGTCATCAATAAGCGATTGAATGAAGAGCTTTTAAAAATTCCTGCTGCACGTCAAGCAAAGGGGGCTATTGATCAAGCGGATGCATCTAAAGTATTGACACAATATATATCTGAGATTGTGCAACAAGGGTTAGATATTGTAGGTGAAAATGGAAAGGTATCTGCGCAGATTGCATTGATCAATCAAATTGTGGGTTTGATTCAAAGTGAAACAAATAATGAAGAATTATCAGAATTTACAATCGCAGAAAGAGCAGAGCAATTATTAGCTTTATTAAAGGAAAATGATCCCAGACTTATTTTAGGGCAAGAGGCAAAGGATATAGAGCGTCCGGAAACTTCAATGGTACAAAGTAGTTTATTTACAGGGGCTATACATGAACCGCAGATGTATTCGGAGCTCAAGAAGGAAATTCGCTCTGCAGATCGGATTGATTTATTGGTATCATTTATCAAATGGAGTGGTCTTCGTTTACTTATGGATGAATTGCGGGAGTTTACGCAGAATGGCGGTAAATTACGTGTGATTACAACTGCTTATATGGGGGCTACAGATATTAAGGCGATTGAAGAATTGTATAAACTTCCGAACACTGAGATCAAAGTGAGTTACGATACCAAGCGTACAAGATTGCATGCAAAGGCGTATGTTTTTTATCGGGATACTGGTTTTACAACTGCATATGTAGGGTCATCCAATTTTTCCAATGCGGCAATATCCAGCGGATTGGAATGGAATATAAAGGTAACGGCAAAAGATTTGCCTTCTACGCTTCAGAAAATATCTGCAACATTTGACAGTTATTGGAATGCTACAGAGTTTGAAGATTATCAGGAAGCAGAACGGGACCGCTTTTTGTGTGCTTTAAAAGCGGAATGAATGGGAACGGAGGAAGAGCAAAGACCGTTTTTATTTGATATTCGTCCGTATACATATCAGAGGATGCTAAAGTATTTTAAACCAAAAGTTCTACTTGGTTTAACAGCAACACCAGAGCGTATGGACGGCGAAAGTATTTTAAAGTATTTTGATGGCCGGATTGCGGCGGAGATCAGATTGCCGGAAGCGATTGACCGCAAGCTGCTTTGTCCGTTTCAATATTTTGGGGTGTCGGATACTATAGATTTGCATGAGCTGCGTTGGAGTCGTGGTGGTTATGATAGAACGGAATTGAGTAACTTATACTCCTTTAGTCAGGAAGTATCAAAACGCAGAGCAGGGCATATTGTAAATTCGGTTTATAAATATGTTACCGATATAGATGCAGTGAAAGGACTTGGTTTTTGTGTGTCTATAGAGCATGCGCATTTTATGGCAGAATTTTTCTGTAATGCCGGAATTCCTTCGATTGCATTGACGGGAAATGCTGGTACGGAAGAACGCAGCACAGCAAGTAAAAGACTTGTGAGTGGCGAACTGCGATTTATATTTGTTGTAGATATATACAATGAAGGGGTTGATATTCCGCAAGTAAATACAGTATTATTTTTGCGTCCTACAGAATCTCTGACCGTTTTTTTACAGCAGTTAGGGAGAGGCTTGCGTTTATCTGAAGGAAAAGAATGTTTGACGGTGTTGGATTTTATTGGACAGGCAAATAGAAAATATAATTTTGAAGAAAAATTTGCGGCGCTTCTGGCAAATACTGATCACAGTGTAGAGCATGAACTGAAAAATGGATTTGTTTCTGTGCCAAAAGGCTGTTATATTCAACTGGAAAAGATAGCAGCAAGAATTATTTTAGAGAATATCAAAAATGCGGTTGGTAATAAAAGTGCATTGATCAGACGGATTACAACCTTTGAAGAAGATAGCGGTCAGACCTTAAATCTTAGAAATTTTGTAAAATACTATCATATGGATATTCGGAATATTTATGCAAAGCATAGTTTTTATCGTTTATGCGTGGAAGCGGGTGTAAAAGAGAATTTTCAGGAATCTATAGAGGAGGATTTGACAAAGGCATTTAGCCGTTTGGTGTCAATAGACTCCAGGCGATGGATTCGTTTTTTATTAGATCTGTTACCCGATTTAAATAATACAGATTTTGGGAAATTATCAGAATTGAAACAACGTATGTTACAGATGTTTTATATTACCGTATGGCTGAAAGCAGCAGATGATTGGGAAAGCGAAGAAGTATTGGAAAACCTGTATGCGTTGTCAGATAGTACGGAAATGCTTACAGAGCTGATGGAACTGTTGCAGTATAAATATGATCATATTGATTTTATTGACAAATCTGTGGAACTTGGTTTTGATTGCCCGCTGGACCTCTATTGTACATATTCCAGAGATCAGCTTCTGGTAGCGATGGACGATATGAGACCTAGAAATCTTCGTGAAGGTGTAAAATGGTTGGAAGATAAAAAAATAGATGTTTTATTGACAACATTGAACAAATCAGATAAAGAGTATTCGCCGACTACAATGTATAATGATTATTCGATCAATGAAAGATTGTTTCATTGGCAAAGTCAAAACAGAACAAATGAAACTGGGGAGGTCGGGCAGCGTTATATCCACCATAAAGAATATGGCAGTAAAATTCTATTATTTGTAAGAGAATCTAAGAAGGATCGTGCAGGCACAGCAGCATATACCTTTTTGGGCACAGCGAATTATGTGAGCCATACAGGGAACAAGCCTATGAGTATTATCGGGAAATTAGATGAACCGATTCCGGCAAAATATCTGAAGAAAACAAGCCAGCTGATTACTGGATAAAGGAAAACTATTTTTATTCCGAAAAAGACCGAACCCAAATCCCCTGAACTTCGTATATAATTATCCTATACTTTATGTTATGATATTACCAGAAGAAACAACATTCCGAGGGGGAAGGCTATGCGTTATATCATAGAAGACAGAAAATATCACTTCAGATCTGCATTTGACACGGAGACAGGGGCATACATCCGAACCGGTATTCTGGACGAAAAAGGCAAAGACACAGGAATTGACCCTTTTATGGCATCGTATCCGCATCTGATTGATGTTGGTATCATGGGGCATTGTATCCACGGCAAAACAGGGCTTTGTGCCAAAGCGGGCATCGGCTGTTATCAGAGCGGTTTATTTGTAGAGCAGCCCAACATGGCAGTGGAAGATTTCAGATGGATTGCGGAGCAGTCGAAAGGCAGATGCAACCAGTTTGCGCTGGGCGGACGTGGTGACCCGGATCAGCACGAGCAGTTTGAAGAAATTTTGAAAATTACCCGTGAGAACAATCTGGTTCCTAATTTTACGACATCGGGCTATGGCATGACACCGAAGATTGCGGCACTGTGCAAACAGTACTGCGGTGCGGTTGCGGTCAGCTGGTATCGCAGTGAATATACGTTGAAAGCCATTGATATGCTTCTGGAAGCGGATGTAAAAACGAATATCCACTATGTGCTTGGCAAAAACAGCATTGACGAGGCGATTGAACGCCTGAGGAACAATGATTTCCCGAAAGGCATCAATGCTGTGATCTTCCTGCTGCATAAGCCTGCGGGACAGGGCACGAAAGAAAATGTGCTTTCTGCGGACGATCCGAGGGTTGCTGAGTTCTTTGAAGAAGTGGACAGACAGCATCCCTTCAAAGTGGGCATGGACAGCTGTAATGTACCTGGGGCGATCAATTTCTGCAAGACCATTTTGCCGGAATCTCTGGATACCTGTGAGGGCGGACGCTATAGCTGTTATATCGGTGCGGATATGAGTATGGTACCTTGCAGTTTCGATCAGAACAAACGATATGAGGTTTCTCTGCGGGAAATGACGATTGCAGAGGCGTGGAACAGCGAACCGTTTGAACAGTTCAGAAACCGTATGCGCGGAGCGTGTCCGACTTGTGAGAAAAAGGAATTGTGTATGGGCGGCTGTCCGCTGATGCCAGAGATCGTATTTTGCAGCAAGGCAGAAAGAGAAACAAAAGAAGAGTAAATGCTTCTTTTGTGCGGACAAATGTCCTTGATACATTGACTTTTGTGAGGGAATATAGTAATATAAGCTATAGAGAAAAATAAAAGTTTGTGTTTTTAAGGATGGTGTTTCATATGAAATTGACATATGGTGTACAGACAGTAGAAACAATCTTTGGCAAACGTATCATCAAATCCAGTGCCGTTGGTGCGACCAATGCAGACGAAGTAAGATGGCTGACAAAACAGCTGGTAACCTTATCCATGGGCTGGAAAGCACAGGGCTGGGTTTATATGATCGACATCAGCAAAATGGCTCCTGCGGCTCCTGAAGTCAGTGCAGAGCTGGTGGAATTACATAAAAAGCTGACAGCTGCCGGCTGTAAGGGTATGGCATTCGTAGAAGGTGCAGCATTTGTGCTTGCGGCACAGGCAAAACAGCACCAGAAACAGGCACATACTGTGATTCAGGAAGGCCATTTCCGCACAGAAGCCGATGCGATCAAATGGGTAGACACGATTCTGAAATAAGAAAAGGATAAAAACAGCACATATTTCATCAGTCTGCGGCATTGGTGGGATATGTGCTTTTTCGTGAAAAAGAATGGTATTTGTATATTGCAAATATGTTTTGAAAGCGTTATAATAATTGGAAGAGAAATGCAAAAAAATAAAGCGGCAGAGTACAGACTGTTGGCGCAGTCCGTACTCCTGTAATATGTGACGACTCCACATACACAAGGACATTTGTCCCACCGACAAACCTATTATACAACTGTTTCCGCAATAATTCAAGTTGTTATAGGTTTATTTGTGATACGCAAAGATCAGAAAATCAAAGCAGGTGTATGTTGTGACATATATCTGCTTTTTTTGTGTTTCTCTGTAAAGCTGGTATCAAAGGAAAGGGAAGATTCCTTTTCTTTTGATGCCTGTTATTGCAGGGAAAATATGATCTTTGTTTATCAGGAGGGATAAGAAATGGGCAAAAAAATGTTCACAAAAAGAACATTACCTATGGCATTGGCGGCAGTATTGGCAATTTCCCCTATGCAGGTAATGGCGGCATCCAATGATCTGAATGGTCACTGGGCAGAAAAAGTAATCACAGAATGGCAGGATAAGGGTCTGATCAAGGGCTATGCAGATGGCTCTTTCAAACCCAACAATAATGTAACTCGTGCAGAATTTGTTATTATGATGAATAATGCACTGGGTTTTGAAGATGCAGAAGACATTTCTTTTGGTGACGTAAAACCCGGTGACTGGTACTACAATGCAGTAGCGAAAGCAGTGGCAGCAGGTTACAGCAAAGGCTATGCAGACGGTACATTTAAACCCGGTGCAACCATCACAAGAGCAGAAGCGGCTGTTATGATTGCAAATGCGGCAGGTCTGGAAGCGGATGAAACAGGTGCAGAAGGCTTCACAGATGCATATGCGATTCCCTCATGGGCAAAAGGCAGCATCGGTGCAGCTGTTAACGCTGGTTTCATGAGCGGCTACACAGACGGTTCTTTTGGTGCAGCAAAATCCATTACAAGAGCGGAAGCGGTTTCCTCTCTGAACCGTGTAATGGGCGGTGTTGTCGTTGAAGAAGTGACAGAAGAAGTGGTTGCTGAAGACATGACAGTAACTGAAGATGATACAATAGTAGAAGACGGCGTAATCAATGGTGACCTGATTATTGATGAAGCGGTTGGCGAAGGTGAAGTTTATCTGAATGATCTGGTTGTAAAAGGCGACATCATCGTAAACGGCGGCGGCGATGACTCCATTTACTTGAAAAATGTAGAAGTAAAAGGTAAAATCCGCATCAACAAAAAAGGTGTTCGTGTACATATGAGCGGAGATACAAAAGTTCCTCATATGGAAGTGCATGAAGTTTCTGAAATCACTTCCGAAAACTTTGAAGGCGAAGTAGGCACAATCACAATCATCGGCGATCTGGGCACAGGCACAAGAGTGACCGTTGATGTACCCGCGGATGCAGTTGTGATCGAAGGGAAATCCAGCGTAGCGATCAATGCTGACGTTGCAAATGTAACAATCGGCGAAGATGCAGAAGGCGCGAAACTGGAAATTGGCAAAAATGCAACAGTAGATACAGTAACTGCTGATGCAAAAGCAAACATCACAGGTACAGGTAAAGTTGAAAACTTGGAAGCAAACGCAAGCGGTATCACAGTAAACAAAAACCTGGATGTTGATAAAACAGAAACAGCTTCCGGCGTAAGCAAACCCACAACAAGCGGCAGTTCTTCCGGCGGCGGTGGTTCCTCCAGCGGCGGCTCTAACAGACCCAGCACACCCGATACACCTGATGATGGTACAGGCGATGACACAGGCAGCGGCGAAGGCGGCGGCAACACAGGTGGCGACGATGAAGGCGGCGATGCAACAACAGATGTATCCGTAGCACTGTCCACAGCTTCTGCTACAGTTGAAGAAGGAGCTGGCAGTTTTGAAACAGATATCAAACTGAATCTGACAAATGCAACTGTAAAAGAGTCCGGCAATCACATTGTTCCTGATGGAGAAACAGCTGAGGATTGTTCTGTATTCTTTGATGGCTCTGCAGGCAATAATTACTTTGTGCTGTGCATGGGCAATAAAGAACTGGCTGCAGGCACATATACATATACATTTACAATTCCCGCAGATGCACTGACAGTAAAATCTGGTTACAGCATTCCTGCAAGTGGTCTGAAAGTGACATTTACACTGACAGTAGAAGAAGAAGCATATACAGTCAATGTAGATGAAAATATCACAGGCGGTACAGTAACAGCTACTCCTGCAAATGCAAAAGAAGGCGATACAGTAACACTGAAAGCAGAGCCTAAGGAAGGCTACAAATTCACAGGCTGGATAGTTAAAGATGCGAGTGATAAGGATGTAACTGTAACAGATAATACATTTACAATGCCCGCAGGTGCTGTAGATGTAAGTGCGACATTTGAAGGCATTGAGCTGACAGACTATGAAGCACTGACAGCGGTTGAAATTAAAGAAAACAAACAGCTGACAACAGCGGATGCAGTAGCAGAAAGAGGCGGTTTGCCTGAAACAGTGACACTGAAATATGATGGCGGCACTGTAGATGCGACAATCACAGGCTGGACTTATGTTGGTATTGATGAATATGCGCCTGAAACTACAGATAAAGCATATACATTCAAAGCAACTTATAAACTGCCCGAAGGTACAGGTTATAAACAGCCTGCAACACCTATTGAAGTTACTGTAGATGTAACTCTGAAAACAGCGCAGACAGCAGCAGAACTGACGGGTTTTGAAGTAATTTCCTATACAATTACCGGCGATCAGCACCTGCTGACAGATGCAGATATTGAAGATGCAGTTATGGCGGTAGAAGAACTGAAAACAGTGACACTGACATATGGTGAAAATGGCACTGTAGATGCAGAAGTTACATATTGGGAATATGCAGGTACAAAAGCGGATGCAAATGCAGAATATAATCCCAAAGATACAGCAGCAGAATATCAGTTTACAGCAGATTATACTCTGCCTGACGGTTATACACAGCCTTCCGAAGGAGATATTGTGGTAACAGCAACTGTAAAACTGGGTGTTGTACAGACTGTTGATACAACAGAAATTGATGAAGCGATTGCAGCAGCGGAAGCAGCAAAAGAAGGTGTTGCAGTCACAGCAGAAACAGATAAGGATAAACTGGGCTTTGATATTGCAGATGGTACAGAATGGGTAACACAGGCTGCGGTAGATACTCTGGATGAAGCGATTGCAGCAGCAGAAGCAGCAAAATCTACAGTAGCTAATACTACAGAGGTGCAGGCTGCAGTAAGCACATTGGAGGGCGCAGTAGATACATTTAATTCTGCAAAAACAACAGCTGAAGTTGATGTAACAGATTTAAATGACCTGATCACTACTGTTAAAGATGCATATCTGGATGTTTATGAAAGTGCTGATGGTGAAGATATTACCACAGATCTGGAATGGGTAACACCTGAAGTGATGACTGCAATCAAAGATGCAGTTACAAAAGCTGAACAGGAGCGTAGTGTTCTGGCAAGAACACAGAACAGCATCAATGCAGCAAAAGAAACGCTGAATACAGAATTTGAAACATTTGAAGCTGCTAAGAAACCCGGTACACTTGCTTTAAAGGTAATCACAGGCGTGAAAGCACTGGAGGATGTTACAATACCCTTTGGTACAGAAGGAGAACTTGATCTGAATAGGGCACTGCCTCAGGAAGTAGAACTGATTATTGATGGCAGCGGTGAAACAAAAACTGTTTCTGTATACGGTGACTGGGTATGTGATAACTATGATGCAAACGAAGAAGGTACATATACATTTACAGCAACAGTGGAAGTACCTGTAGGCTATACATATAACGGCACACTGACAGCGACTGTAAAGGGCATTGTAGAGAAAGAAGAAATTGAAGTAGAAGGCAAGGCTGATGTGGTGCTGACAGCAACAGTTGATGCAACAGAGATTGAACAAACACTGATTGCATTTGTATTTGGTGCAACAAATATCAACGAGGACAAAATCACAGTAGAATCTGTGGACAATAGTACAGGGCTGAGTGCGCAAGTAACACTGCAAGATCAGGGGCTGTATGTATCTATGAGCGGTAAAGCAGTGGCAGGTACAGCAACATTTACCATTACATTTGAAGAAGGTGCATTTACACCTGAGAGTGGATATAAAGAAGCTACATCTTATGAAGAAATTACATTTACAGTGACAGTTACTGATTCCGAATCCGGTGAAGAAGAACCCACAGAATAATCCTTTATAATTTTAACAAACAGTAGCCCTGATTTTTCATAAGAAAAATCTTTCAATCCTACCTATCCCTTCGGGGGCAAAAACAAAAGAGGCACACGGAATTTTCCGTGTGTCTTTTTTGTTTGCCCGATTTCTGTCAGAAAGTTTAATAATATCGAACTTTTTGTTTTATTTTGCTTGCATTTCAGTACAGTTAGTGTATAATAAATTAAGTTTAGTAAAAATAATGAAAAAGTTTAGTGTTACTAAAGAAAGATAAGGAGATGGCTGCTATGGAAATCGGTAAGAAGATAAAGCAGCTTCGTATACAGAAGGGACTGACCCTGGAGGAGCTTGCCAGCCGCAGTGAACTGACGAAAGGCTTTCTTTCTCAGCTTGAGCGGGATCTGACTTCTCCTTCCATTGCCACGCTGAATGATATCGTAGAGGCACTGGGCAGCTCTTTAGCGGAGTTTTTTAAGGAAGAAAAGGAAGAAAAGCTGGTATTCGGCAAAAAGGACTTTTTCGTAGATGAGCGGGAAAGCTATACCGTAAACTGGATCGTACCGAATACGCAGAAAAACGAAATGGAGCCAATTTTATTGGAACTGCCGCAGGGCGGAGAATCCTTTGTGATGAATCCCCACAGCGGCGAGGAATTCGGCTATGTGTTGGAGGGGACAGTGGTGCTGATGACAGGCGAGACCCGCCACATCGTGCATAAGGGGGAAACCTTTTATCTTTCCGGCAAAACCAGACATTTTTTGAAAAATGAAAAGAAAACGACGGCGAAGGTGATTT
>CALASU010000180.1 GCA_937888765.1 uncultured Clostridia bacterium
TCTACCGTATCCCGTGGGAAGAATGGCGGGATATGCAGCGGCTGTATTGCAGAAAGCATATGAAGCGGTGCGAGCTGGAGCGGTTCAAAATTAAAGAAAGCGGCAATATCTTGCATTTTTTAGATGACTTGAAAGAAGGTAGGTGTATTGTTTGACAGAAGCGGAAACAAATGAAGAAAAGAAGAAGTATTTAAATGGGTATTGTTATTCCAAGAAAAGAGAATGTCGTTTGGAACAGCAGATTGCAGATTTGAGAGAACAGAAAATGAATCCTAGCATTCAGATTGATGGGATGCCCAAAGGAAACGGCTGTAGTGATTTATCGGGATATGCGGCACGGCTGGATGCGCTCATTCGGCAGTTGGAGCAGGAACGGGAAATGGCTGTGAAGGAGTATGAAGAAATACATACCCAGATACATAAGATGCAGGATGAAACAGAAAGAGAAGTGTTGATCAGACGGTATCTGCTGGGGGAAACATGGGAACAGATTGCTGTGGAAATGAGTTATAATTATCGCTGGGTATTGCGGATTCATGGAAAGGCGTTGAAAAATTTTGAAATTCCTAAAAGAAGCCACTAAAAGCCACATAGAAATGTGCTAAAATGGTAGAGTGAAAAAAGGGCATAGAATTACACCTTTGAAAGGGCATTAGCTTGGGCTGATGTCCTTTTATCGTCACAAAATGGCAGGATTTCTATTTTCTTTGTCGAAAGATGAAAATAGGAGGTGTTTCTATGTGTGATAAAATTAAGGGTGCTTTGGAAACAGTATCTAATATGGATGAACCAACAAAAAATATTTTCTTAAAATTATTGGGAAAGCTTGGAGATGTAACTGGATTTTGGGTTAAAGGTCATCTGGCATTGCCATTGGAAGAAAAAAAGATGGCATTAGAAGAAAAAAAGATGGCATTAGAAGAAAAAAGGATGGTATTGGAAGCTCAAAAATTGATTGTTAATGAAATGGCTACAGATCAGAGTATCGATCAAATAGAGCGGTATGCAGTAGTAGCTTCTATCCAAAAGATGGCTAAGGAATATGAAAATCAAGCAAAAATTGTTTTTCAGTCAGGAAAATACTTAAAAAATGATGCACAGCCTGAAAAAATAGATGCTGATTGGATTTTTGATTTTATGGATAAAGCTGGAAAAATTTCAAATGAAGAAATGCAGCAAATTTGGGGAAGAATTTTAGCGCAGAAAGCAAATCAGCCTTCAACTATTTCAAAAAAAATGCTTAGAATTATTTTTGAAATATCTAGAGAAGAAGCAGAAACATTTATGAAGTTGGTTTCGGTTTGTATCGACATTTATGAAGATGGGAATTTTATTGAAACAGTTCCTGTCGTTGTTGAAAATGGAGACAATTCTAATAAAAAATATGGCATATCCTATCAGAATTTAGTAGATATAGAATCGATGGGATTAATAAACTTGGATATCAAGTCGAATTTTGTATATGAAGCGGATAAATTCATGGAATTTCGTTATGGGGATAAAACAGTTACTTCTATAAATCCGAAACAAAGTTTGCGTTTTGGTTCTGTACTTTTTACGAAAGCGGGACAAGAGTTATTGCAGATTTGTGTCAGAACATACGACAAAGAAAAATATACTCGCATTTGTAAAACAATAGAGTTTTTAAATAATCCTAAAAATAAATTAAATCTTTAATAAAATAAGTTTTTCGGGGAATGTGACAGCATTCCCTTTTTCAATGCAAGGAGTTTCAATGAATTATAGCTGCAAAAATTGAAAAAGAAACGAGGTTGTAGGGAATGATTTTGAAATCCTGTGCATGCTGCGGAAAGTTTATTCCTTACGGGAAAACCTACTGCCCGGCCTGTGAGCCGATCATGGAAGAACGCAGGGAACAGATGAAGCGTGAGCGTGCAAAGAAACATAATAGAGAATACAATGCCCTGAGGTCGAAAAAGTATCAGGCATTCTATCGGTCGAAGGACTGGATCACATTTGCAAGATTGTTTATGCAGTCGAAGGAGTACAAGTGTGAGAACTGTGGACGACTTGCAACAGAAGTCCACCACATCCAGCCGATACAGACGGAAGCAGGCTGGGAACGCCGCTTGGATGAAACGAACCTGGCGGCATTATGTACATCATGCCATAACCAAAGACACAATCGTTTTAAGAAAAAAAAGCGGTGTGATCGTGTCACAACCCCTAGGGGGTAGTCAATATTCTGTGAGAGTTACAAGGGGTAACGAGGCAAGGGGAGGTCTTTGTAGCAAAAACCCCGTTTATTTGAAAAACTGTTCATGTTTCAAACTAATTTTGAAAGAAAGAGAGGGAAAACCTTTTGAGTTGGGCAGAAATTAAAAAGTTTATCAATGGGGCGATGAAAGAGCCGTTAGATGCTTTGATTGAAAAAATACATATGGCTTCTTAGATGTTCAGACAGTTAAGTTGTCAACATCTGATAACCAATTAGGCATCCGTCAATTATTGTTTTCAATCGAAGGCACTGCAATAATTAAACAAATTGCGTTGCATGCTAATACTTTAGGACAAACAGGGAATAGTTTCAAAGCAGAAATCGTAGTGGATGATATCATATTATTCGATATAACATTTAAAATTGTATATAGTTATGTAACATCTTTAGTCTATTTATATATGCTTGATATTGCGAGTACTGCGTATAATGGCTCAAGTGTCACATATTCAACTATAGATCATACAGGAAAGCTATCTGCCGTTACACCTGATAATTATGTCACACAAAACACAACAACTATAAGTGGCAATAATGAAAAAAGTATTATTGCTGTCAAAGGTGGGATTAAGTGCAACAATAAGTTTGAAATATATGTTACAAGAACATATGGAACTGGAGGAAATACACAGGCAGCAGTTATGTTTGAATTGAAGTGAAATATTGGGAGATGTATAAAGTGGATGCAATGACAAATGAAACTTTGGGAAATAGCATATTGTACCATCGCACAAAATTAAAAAGCGGACACATCATAACAGTTCCTGTATCAGATGAGTCTGACAACACAGTTGAAGAAACAGATGAACCTTTCGATAACGAAACAGCTATCTGTGAACTGTTGAGCGTGGCGGAATACAATAGTTGTATGCTGGAAATGATGAATATGTGACAGAATCCTAAGGAGGGGTAAACATGGGAAGAAACAAAGAACCTGTTGCCCTGATTGTGGCAAAGGGGAAAAGTCATTTCGGCAAAGAAGAAATACAAAACAGAGCAGATCAGGAGGTACACCCCGTCAATGATGAGGTTGTGCCTCCTTCTTATTTGACGAAAAAACAGAAAGAAGAATTCAATGAAATCGCAAGGCAGCTGAGGGCATTGGATATTCTGAATGAAACCGATGCTGATGCGATTGCCCGGTATGTTTCTGCAAAGCAGATCTATGTGAATCTGACAAAGCAGCTGAACAGCAGACAGGTGCTATGTGATCCAGATGCAACAAAAACGGCTTTGAACAACCAGCATAAGGCATTCAATCAGGTCAGAGCCGCTGCAATGGATTTGGGTCTGACAATTACAAGTCGTGCAAAATTGGTTGTTCCGAAAGTGAAAGAGGACAAGCCGAAAGAAAATAAATTTGCAAAATTCAATGTGATGTAAGGTGGTGTGAGTATGGATCGTGCCACCGAATACGCAAAGAAAGTCGTGAGCGGTCAGACAGGCATGGGACAGTTACACGTTTTAGCCTGCCAGAGGCATTTGAACGACTTGGAAAGACAGAATACTCCTGCTTTTCCCTATTACTGGGATGTTGAAGCAGGGGAAAGAATCGTAAATTTTGCAGAAACGCTGATTATTTCAGAAGGTATCACACCGAAACAGTTAAAGCTACTGGATTGTCAGGCGTTTGATTTATCCGTCACTTTCGGTTGGAAAAAAAAGAATGGTTTTCGCCGCTTCCGAAGACGTTATAAATCCATTTCCAGACAGCAGGGGAAGTCAATGGAAAATGGCGTAATGGGTACATATATTGCAGGTTTTAGCGGTTATAAACACGGTAAACTGTTTACCGCTGCGACACGCAGAAGGCAGGCTCGTATCGCCTACGAGGAAATGACAAAATTTATCACAGCTGACAAAGATTTAGAAGAACTGTTTGAGATTAAAGACTATAAATCCACGATCATTGCGAAAGATACGGGCTGTACCGTAGAAGCATTGAGCCGTGAGGGCGGTCTGGAAGACGGTCACAGAGCAATTTTCATCAGCTTGGATGAATTACACCAAATGCCTTCAAATGCTGTTTATAAAAGTCTGTATAACGGTACAAGGACACTGCCTGAAACGCTTATGTCTATGATTACCACACGGGGCTTTCAGCTCAATAGCTTCTGTAAGGAAATGGACGACTATGCCATTGCCGTTTTGAAAGGCACATCAACGGCTGAAGATATGTTTGTTGACATTTACGCACTGGATGAGGGCGACGATCCCTTTGATGAAAAGAATTGGGTCAAAGCCTGTCCGTTTACCTGTTCTGATCCTGAAAAGCTGGCTGTATTGCGGCAGGACGCACAGACGGCAAAAGATATGGGCGGTTCTGACTTGCGGGATTTCCTGACGAAAATTATGAATATGTGGGTAAACAATACCGACGACAACTTTATTGACGTGGACAAATGGAAATCCTGCGGCAGTGAAAGAACGCTTGAAGATTTCCGGGGGCAGATCTGTTGGATCGGCATTGACTTTTCAAGCGGCGGCGACCTGACGACATATGCTTTGGAATTTGAAGACATCAATAAGACCTATTGGTTTTCCCATTCCTATATGCCGAAAGGAAGGCTGGAAGAACATATTGAAACCGATCTTGCACCCTACGATTTATGGGTAAATAAAGAACTCATAACCGTTACGGGCGGCGTTATGGATTTTAAGAATGATTATAAAATCATGGTTTCTGATCTGAAAGCTATCATAAAAGACTATGAGCTGAAGCCTCAGGGGATAGGGATTGACCCGCATAATGCAGACGGCATTCTGGCAGACCTTGAGGAAATCGGTTGTCCCATTGCGATTATAAACCAATCCTGCCGCTCCTTGAATGACGCAACGGTTGATATTCAGCTTTTGGTCAAATCTGAACAGGTTGAGTATGATAAAAATAATGAACTGCTGACGTGGTCGTTTACCAATGCTTCTACCGTGAGAAATTCCTTTGACGAAATCAAAGTGGATAAAAAACCCGGTCAGCGTTTCAAACGTATAGACCCGGTGGATGCTTGTGTTGACGCTCATGCAGTTCGTTTGAGAAATAAACAAGCACCCGTCAACCCTGAAGATGCTTTGAAGGAATACCTTTCTGCTATGGGTTGGGGTTGAGAAAGTGAGACTAACTATTAAAAGTCAAGTCTGAAAATGAAAAAATTTGAATGAATTACAGAAATGTATTTCAGATATATATGAACCTTGAAAACTGCATGACAAAAAGAGTGTCGTAAACGGCACTCAAAAAGGAAATATTTACAGAAAAGTCTTTATCGCGCGGGTATATATGACTGTCCAGATTTTTCCATTGCATAGATTATTCTTACAAGCTTTTTTGCAGCATGAGATAAGGCTACGTTATAGTGCTTTCCCTCAGCCCGTTTCTGTGCAAGATATGAACTAAAAGAAGGATCCCAATGACAGACATACTTAGTGGCGTTATAAAGAGCGTCTCTGAGATATCTGGAACCACGCTTTTCCATGTGGGCATAGCAATTATCCAGTTGTCCGGACTGATAGGTGGAAGGGGACATACCTGCATAAGCTAAAATCTTGTCCGGGGAATCAAATCGATTGAAATCACCGATCTCAGCAAGGATCATGGCTCCCATACGATAACTGATACCTGGAATGGTGAGGATAGGCGGGTTGATCTCATTTATGATGATTTTGATTTCATTTTCGATCTCATTAATCTCTGCATCCAGTTCACGGATCAGTTTAATGGTGTGTTTCAGTTCCAGTGACTTTGCGGGCATATGAGAGCCAATGGAACTTCTGGCAGCTTCGCGAAAAAGGAAAGCAGTGTCTTTTTTATAGTGGCCTTTAGAACTTTGGGAAAGAAGGTGTGTCAGTCTGGTGAGATGTGCGGACGCAATATCAGAAGCACTTGGAAATTCAG
Organism: uncultured Clostridia bacterium; assembly: GCA_937888765.1. Classification (GTDB taxonomy): domain Bacteria; phylum Bacillota; class Clostridia; order Lachnospirales; family Anaerotignaceae; genus Anaerotignum_A. The sequence goes on from CALASU010000180.1 coordinate 6,132, forward strand.
TAAGCAAAGCATAGACAGATGCCATATGGAGGGAAGGGACGAGTTTTTCAAGTTCGGGGAAAAGGATGCAAACAAGTCTAGAGACCGAAGATTTTAGTTTGGCTCGTTCTTTAACCTTGTCAAATCGATAACGAGTTAGTGACTTTAGCTCCTCGTTGTGGTATGATGTATCTGAGTAGGACTTTAAGTTCACATCAGACATGATCATAGAAGTAATCGTATGGGCATCAACTTTATCCGTTTTCGTCTTTCTAAGGCTTAGACTTTTTCTGTAA
>CALASU010000181.1 GCA_937888765.1 uncultured Clostridia bacterium
CATACTTCTGCTGGAAAAAACAGCCGCTTCATTCCCAAGCTCTCCAAGAAGTGCCTTTCTGATTTCCTCTTTCTTCTCAGAAAAAATCCATGCCCCTCTTGCCAGCTCTGCCCCCTCCACAACCCATACAATACACTTTTCCGTCACAAAAACCGCCAGTATCGCATACAGCGATTTTTCTACACCGAATACCGCCATCCCCGCCAGAATGATAGAGGCATCCAGAGCAAAAATAAAATGAGAAACCGTAATCCTTTCCCATTTCAGATGCAGCAGTGTCGCCGCCAGATCGACCCCGCCTGTCGTTGCATTGGCACTGAGCACAAGCCCCAGACCGACCCCCGCCGCCGCTCCGCCGAATACCGCCGCAAGCAGCGGATCTGTGCTGTAAATCGGAAAAATTTCCTGTACATACAGCATCAAAGAAAACACCACAGAAGCAAGAACGGTTCTGCCGACAAACCGCCGTCCACGCAGTTTCCACGCAATCAAAAAAAGAGGGAGGTTCAGTGCCAGATTGACAAACCACAGCGGAATCTCCACGCCCAGCCGTCCGGTTGTAAAATCGTTCAGTAAAATCCCGATACCGGTAACACCGCCGGCAACCAGATCCGCATGGGCAAAAAATCCCTCTACGCCGACAGCAAGCAAGGCTGTCCCAATCAGCAGACAAAACCATTCCCTCTTTTTCAGTTCCTTCATATTCTCACGTCCCTTTCAGGACGCTTTTGCAGATCTGCTTTCTATAAAAGTATGAAAGCAAATGCTTTTATGCCCTGCGTCCTTTTTTTGCAAGGACTGCCAGCACAAATTTCGGCAGGCGCAGCATACGTTTCCAGCGTGTAGGCTGGCTGATCAGACGATAGAACCATTCCAGCCCCAGCTTCTGGAAAATCTTAGGGGCTCTTTTTACATTCCCAGCCATAACGTCAAAACTGCCGCCGACCCCAATGGCAACCTTTGCATCAATCAGACGCAGATTGTCATAGATCCATTTTTCCTGTTTGGGTGCTCCCAGTCCTACTAACAGTATGGACGGTGCATGTTTTTTTATGTCCTGAATGATCTTCTTTTCTTCTTTTTCATCAAAATAGCCGTTGTGTCCCCCAACGATTTTCAGACCGGGGTACTTTTTCACCATTTTTCTTGCCGCAGTGGAAGCCACACCGGGCGCACCGCCGAAGAAATAGAAAGTTTCACCTGTACCTGCAAGCTCTTTCATCAGATTCTGTGTCAGGTCATACCCTGCCACACGTTCTGTCAGACGTTCTTCGCTGTATTTGGATGCCCATACAACGCCGATGCCGTCAGGCACAACCAGATCCGCTTCTTCCAGAACAGACATCAGTTCTTCATCTGTCTGTGCTTCCATTACGATTTCCGGATTGGGTGTGCAGATAAAATGCTGTCCGCCATCATACAGCATCGCCTTTGTTTTCTGCACCGCCTGTTCCATTGTCACAACATCAAAAGGTACTCCCAGTACGTGTATTTTTCTTCCCATTTGAAACACCCCTTTTATTTTTTACTCCGTTCCAACAGCTTCGCCAGATATTTTTCGTTTCTGTGTGCCATCATTTCCAGCTCTGTTTCTTTCTTTTCCAGAACAGAAACATATTTTTCTTTATTATGGATCACATCATCCACCATTGCCAGTGTTTTTTCCATGTCAAATTCTTTCAGTGTGCCGCCGCTGGGCATTTCCAGTTTTTCCAGATAATACTCAATCTTAGGATCATAGATAAAGCCAATCAGAGGTACTCTCTGTTTTGCCGCAAAGATCAGTGTGTGCAGACGCATACTCAGAATGAAATCCGCCAGAGAAATAATCCCCATCACTTCTTCGGGAGAATAATTGCCTTTCAGAATATAAGCATTCTGTTTCATTTTCCTGCGTACTCGTTCGCTTACCTTCAGATCGTGAGGCAGCTGCATTCCTAAGAATACGATGGTTCTATCATGTTTTTCCACGATGGTATCACACAGCTTTGCAAAGCGTGTGATAAAGGTATCCATATCCTTCCAGTTTCTTACAGAAACCACAACGATAGGCTTATCCTGCGGAATCCCCTCTGCTTCCAGAATTCTGCTTGCATCCTCGCCGTTTGCAGCCTCCATTGTAAATACAGGGTCAGCTGTTACAAAGCATTTTTTGGGATGTACACCCATTGCCAGCAGTTCTTCATAAGAATTTTCTTCTCTCAGTGTGATCAGATCCGCTCTGTTTACCACCTGTTTTACCAGTCTGCGGTTTCTCTTGCCGGAAACAGGGCCAATGCCGTTTGCATACAGCATGACTTTCTTGCGCATCATCTTCGCCGCTACCGTGATGGAAAGATAGTACAGCAGGGAGCGTGTGCTTGTGCTGTCCTGCAGCAGAGAGCCGCCGCCGGAAAGCAGTACATCACATTTTTTGATTGCACGCAGTACATCTCTCAAACCAAAGCGATATACTGCATCAATGCCGTATTTTTCCATGGTTTCCTCAGGCTTGTTGGACAGTACTGTAATATGATAGTTGTCCCCAAGCTGCTGAATGTTCTTGTGCATGGAAAGCATGATCGCTTCATCCCCTGTATTGTTGAAGCCGTAATAACCGCTCATTACCACATTGTACTGCGGGATATGGGTATCATCCCATGCCGCATGGTAGGCATCCACGCAGTCATTTGCCATTTTTGTTACGGAATAATATTCAAAAATAACCTGTCTGCCGTAAGCACCTGCTTCTTTTCTCTGTTCGTCTGTCATATCATTGAACGCATATACTACATCGCGGTACAGCAGTTCTTCTGTAGACAGTTCACAGCCACGACAGCAGAAGTTGTTTTCCTGCGCTGTTTCCAGTTTATCAGATGTGAACAGACCGATATAGCCTTCGTTGCCCGCTACGATCACGGGTTTTTCCGCCGCCATTGCTTCCAGAGCCGCACGGCTTACCCCAACGAATACATCGCCCACAGCCACCAGTTCATTGATGTCTGTTCTGCCGCCTGTCATGGTAATACATTCTCTGCCGATTCTGGCATTTGTTTCCTTGCTCTTTTCCAACAGTTCGTCAAATACATCCCCGCCGCCCACGATCAGCATACGCAGATTCGGGATTGCCTTTGCCAGTGCGGGAGCCTGCGCAATCAGCTGTCTTGCTACCAGTGCACGGCTTTCGTCCATACGGCTGACATATACCAGTGTGGGTTCGCCGTTTTTCAGTCCGCCTTTCAGACCGAATTCTGCTCTAATCTTAGAGCCGTCTGTATCGGGAGAGAATTTGTCTGTGTCGATACCATTGATCGTTACAAAGATATTTTCACTGGGCACATGGTAGTTTTTCATCAGATAGTCTTTGATATCGTCGCTTACCGCAACAACCTTCTGCCCCCAGTTACTCAGGTATTTCAGCCCCATGCCTGTATAGAATACCCAGTGTGCAGAGGTTACAAAGGTAAATCTGTCTTTCATTCTTCTTTTCAGAAAACCGCAGACAAAGCTGGGGATTCTTGCATGAGAATGAACGATATCCACTTTTTCTTTTTTGATGACCTTTTTCAGCAGGAAATAGGAACGTACCATTTTGAAAATATTTCTCTGGTTCAGAGGTGCCTGATAGTGACGGATCCCCGCTTCTGCCAGTTCCTTTTCGTACACACCGCCATTGGAGGCAACGATAATATCATATCCTTGTTTTTTCAGTTCCTTGGAAAGCTCCACCACATGGGTTTCCGCCCCGCCGATTTCCAGCCCCATCAGAACCATCAGAATTTTATATTTTTTCTTCATTCCAGAGCCTCCTTATCAATTTCCAATGCTTGTTATTTTCATTGTTGTCTGTACATATTTTGTCTGCATCTTGAAATCAGAGTTTGCTTTCAGTTCCACAACACCATCTACAAAATACCCTTCTTCTTTTTCGATGACAGGGCCTTCCATAGTCAGGAAAACATTGTAATAATCAGGAAATTCCACGGCCTTTGTTGTACCGTCCTGCTGCAGTACGTTTTTGGTATGCACCTCATGTGCAATGCCTGTAATCGTACCCACGCAAACGCCTGTTTTTTCGTCAAACACCTTATCGCCTTCATGCAGTGCATTGATGGTTACCATACGCACCTGCTGGATTCTTGCCGTATAAGTCATCTGTGCAGCGGCATCGCCTACCCCCGCAGATTCCTTCTGATTGACTACTGTAAATTTAAACACCGCAGCAGCACACAGAACGGCGATCACACAAACGATCAGAATATCCACAATATTCGGTCTTCTTTTTGCCATATCATTCACCGTCCCTTACTTCCATGATTACACCGGAAAAGGCATAACCCTTACCTTTTACATTCAGCAGAGAGCCTACCTTTACAACCGTTCCCTCTACAATGATGTCTTTTTCTGTTTCCGTGCCAGTGCCTTCAATCGTCACAGAAATATTGCTGTAGCCTGTTACAGGTACTTTTTCATATTTTTCTGTTTCTCTGTTATACATGGTTTCGGTATAGGGTACGGCACTTACTTCTTTTATTGTACCCAGATATGCAGAAGTAGAGCTGTTAAACGCTTTCCCGCCGATTTCCGGGAAGTTTACGGTTTCCTCTACCACACCATGCCCTGTTACCACATAGGAATATGTCTTGGTTTCTCCTGCCGCTATTTCTTCCGCACCGCCGCCCAGAAACAGCTTTGCACCTACAGCGCCTGCCACAATCACCAGCAGGATAATGATGATATCTACGATATTGAACAATCGTTTTCTGCTTCTTCTTTCACTCATCTTTTTGCCTCCAGATAAAGTTTCTCAATCTTCTTTGTCATTTTATCTGCCAAAAAGGTTTCGGCAGCCATTTTTTGTGCCTGTTTGCCGAATGCCCTGCGTTTTTCGTCATCCTCTAACAGTGCCTCCAGTCTGTATGCCAGTGCATGATAATCGCCCACGGGGATCAGATACCCGTTTTCGCCGTTGCTGATGACCTCAGCCACGCCGCCGCTGTCTGTACCAACAGCAGGAATCCCTGCAATCATGGATTCCAGAATGGACAGGCACAGGGCTTCTGCTTTCGAAGTAATGACAGCAATATCCAGTGCCGCTTCGATCTTTTCCACATCTTTCAGAAAGCCCGTAAAGCATACCTTATCGCTGATACCAAGCTCTGCCGCACGGTGCTCCAATACTTCTCTCAGACTGCCATCCCCAATGATATAGAAGCGTACATCCTGTCGATTCTTCAGCACTTCCCTTGCCCCCAGCAGGAAGGTTTCATGGTCCTTGACTTCTTCCAGTCTTGCAACCATGCCCACTGCCTTTTCGCCTGCCTGTCCGCCAAAGGAAGCCAGCAGTGCCGCTTTTTCTTCCGCAGTCGGTACAGGGATAGTTTCAATGCCGTTGTATACCGTCACAATCTGCTTCGGGTCTGTGCCGCCTTCGATCATGCTTCTGCGCACAGCCTTGCTCACTGCAATGATGCGGTCGCTGAACCGATGATTAACCGCTCTGCGCACCAGTTTTTTCGGCAGCGACCCCGCTGCACCTTCCATACAGTGCTTTGTATGGAAGATATACGGTACTTTTGCCCTTCTTGCCGCTATACGGGCAGTCATGCTCGCATGGGTGTGCAGGATATCGGGCTTTTCCTCACGGAACAGCTTCGTCAG
>CALASU010000182.1 GCA_937888765.1 uncultured Clostridia bacterium
ATTTTCTTTTTAAATTCAAAGCTGTATTTTGCCATGAAAAAACCGACCTCCCAATCGTTAGATTTTTAGGTCTAACTTTTGGGGGTCGGTTCACACCTTTTGGTTAGTCTGTTACTTTTATTTTCATCTTTTTGTCTTATTTAATGCGTGCTGGAAAACCCACTTTTCTCTGTACCTTGGACAGTGTACGGTCTGCCAGTCTGCTTGCTTTTTCCGCACCTTCCTTGATGATAGCATCCAGATAATCTTTATTTGCTTCCAGTTCTTTTACTTTTTTCTGGATAGGTTCCAGATCTGCTACAACTGCTTCGCCAACAGCTGTTTTGAATGTGCCATAGCCGCAGCCAGCAAATTCTCTTTCTGCTTCTGCGATTGTTTTGCCTGTTACTGCGCAGTAAATGCTCAGCAGGTTGGAGATACCGGGTTTATCTTCACCGAAACGGATTTCGTTGTCGGAGTCCGTCATGGCACGTTTCATTTTGTTCATGATTACTTTAGGATCGTCCATCAGCGTAATGATATTGTTCTGGTTTTCATCAGATTTGGACATTTTCTTTGTAGGCTCCTGCAGGGACATAACTCTTGCACCTACTTTACCGATATAGGCTTCAGGTACTTTGAACGTATCACCGTAAACACCGTTGAAACGCTGTGCGATATCTCTGCTCAGTTCCAGATGCTGACGCTGGTCTTCGCCTACGGGAACGAGGTCTGTCTGATACAGCAGGATATCAGCCGCCATCAGTGTAGGGTAAGTGAACAGACCCGCATTGATGTTTTCCTCATGTTTTGCCGCTTTATCCTTGAACTGTGTCATTCTGTTCAGTTCGCCCATGTAAGTATAGCAGTTCAGAATCCAGCCCAATTCTGCATGCTGAGGCACGTGGGACTGATAGTACATGATGTTTTTCTGAGGGTCAAGACCAACCGCCAGATACTGTACCAACAGATCTCTTGCCTGTTTTCTCAGCTTTGCGGGATCCTGACGCACCGTGATTGCATGCATATCTACGATACAATACAGACAATCATATTCATCCTGCAGTTTTGTCCAGTTATTCAGTGCACCCAGATAGTTACCCAGTGTGATCACACCGGAGGGCTGCATACCGCTGAAAATTCTCTTTTTTGCTTCTGCCATAATAAAAACACTCCTTATTTCTGATTTTATTTTTGATTTTATTTCTATGTTCTATTTTTATTTTTCTTTGTACTCTACATCAATACAGCCGGGATCTTCAGGAATCACAAAAACACATACTACATATGCCAGCAATCCCATAAACAAGCCCGACGCAAAACTTACGATTACCCAAAGCAGACGGATCAGTGTTGCATCAATATTGAAATATTCTGCTAATCCTGCACATACTCCAGCAAGAATTTTTCCTTCATTTACTCTGTATAATTTTTTATCTTTATCCATTTTTTCATATCCTTTCTATATATGTTTCTACAATTATATTATAAATTATTTGATTTATTTTTTCAAGCAATTTTGGGTGGAAATTTGTCAACAATATATAACATCTGTATATTTTTATAATTTTTGTTCAAATAA
>CALASU010000183.1 GCA_937888765.1 uncultured Clostridia bacterium
GGCAAGGCGACAAAGCTTTCCGATGTCATCATGGATGGCAGAAAAAGCTATCGTGCCATGCTGCATTTGGGCATCACGACAACAACGGAGGATGCTTCGGGAGAAGTGTTGGAGCAAAAAGCGGTAGATTTCAATGAAGAAAAAATCAGAGAAGTTGTTGCTTCTTTTATCGGAAAGCTGGAACAGGTACCGCCGATGTATTCGGCTGTAAAGGTAAATGGGAAAAAGCTGTATGAGCTTGCCAGAGAGGGCAAGGAAATCGAGCGGAAATCCCGTACCGTTGAAATTTTTGATATTCGTATCCGTCAGTTCCTGCCCCCCGAAAGAGTGGAAATGGATGTAGACTGCTCCAAAGGCACATATATCCGTACACTCTGTGCGGATATCGGAAAGGCTCTGGGCTGTGGCGGACATATGGCAGAATTACTGCGTACGGCAACAGGTGCGTTTTCTCTGGAAAATGCCATCAGACTTTCCGAACTGAAAGAACTGGCAGAGCAGGAAAAGGCGGAAGATGCACTGCTGAAAATGGAAGATGCACTTGCGGATTTTCCTGTGGTAAAGGTATCAGAGGGCTCTACCAAGCTGCTGTATAACGGTGCGAAAATTCAGGCAAAATATTTTACAGAAAAGCCTGCAGTTCTGACAGAAGATGAAGTTGTTTCTGTATATGACAGTGAAAACAATCTGGTGGGGCTGTACGAGATGAAAAAGGAAGAAAATCGCTTTTTTATCAAACCATTTAAAATGTTATTGTAAAAGCAGTGATACGATGGCTTGCTGTCGTGTCAGCCAATGCCCGAAACGCCATTGGCGGCTGAAAAAACAGCCTGTTTTTCTATGGGCATAAATAAAGGAGTAAATCATGGAACATATTACTGACAGGCACATTGAACAGGATCGTCCTACGGCTGTCACATTGGGGAATTTTGACGGTCTGCATCTGGGACACCGTGCCTTAATCAAGCTGACAAAGGAATTTGCGGAGGATGAAGGACTGAAAAGCGTGGTATTTACCTTTGCACCTCATCCTATGCTGGTCTTCAAAAAGAAAGAGGACTTTGCACTGATCATGTCTCCCTCTGAAAAGAAATATCAGATGGAACAGCTGGGCGTTGATGCTTATATCGAATATCCCTTTGATGCTGAATTTGCGGCAATGGCACCCGAGGATTTTGCCATTGATCTGATTTTTGATAAGCTGCAGTGCCGTGTGTTGATCGTTGGGGAAAATTATCATTTCGGCAAGGGTGCGGCAGGGGATTATGAAATGCTGCAGCGTCTGGGCGAAGAAAGAGGGATCAAGGTTATTGCAGTGCCGCAGGTATTGTTTGAAGAAGAACGCGTAAGTTCTTCCAGAATCCGTAACTGTCTGATTGAAAAAAATCTGGCAGAAGCAAACAGAATGCTGACAGTACCCTATTATATTCTGGGTACGGTAAAAGAAGGGAAAAAGCTTGGCAGAACCATTGGTTTCCCTACTGTAAACATTGAGGCACATCCTTTGAAGCTGTTCCCTCCCAATGGGGTATATGCAACAAAGACATTATATAAAGGTAAATATTACTATGGTGTGACCAATATCGGGAAAAATCCCACTGTGAATGGTACGGAAAAAATCGTGGAAACCTACTTGCTGGATTTCAACGAAACCATTTACGGCGAAACATTACAGACATTCTTCTATGAATTCTTAAGAAGTGAGCAGAAATTCCCCAGTGTGGAAGAACTGCAGAAACAGATTGCCATGAATGCAGAGCAGGCGAGAGCATACTTTGCTTCCGAAGCATATGAAGAATGGAAAAGCGAGCAGGAATAAAACGTAAGAAAAACGAAAGAAAACGTGCAAATTTCTGAGAATTTTTCTTGCAATGCAGAAAGTTATATGATACACTATAGAAGCTGTAAAACCGAGACTCAGTCTTTGGACACTCCGACCATCACTTAGTCTTTGGGGATACAAAATAATAGATATATTTATTTGTTTAAGGAGGAAAAATAAAATGGCAAACACAATTAACAAACAGGAAATCATCGCAAAACACGGCAGAACACCTAACGACACAGGTTCTCCCGAAGTTCAGATCGCTCTGCTGACAGCAAGAATCACAATGCTGACAGACCACCTGAAAATGCACAAAAAAGATCACCACTCCAGACGTGGTCTGCTGAAAATGGTTGGTCAGAGAAGAGGTCTGCTGAACTACCTGAAAGAAATCGATATCGAAAGATACCGTGCAATCGTAGCAGAACTGGGTCTGAGAAAATAATTCACAGATAACAATGAAAAGAGGGGTATTTTTGCCCCTCTTTTATTCTATGTAAAAGGCAAGAAGTAAAAAATATGAGAAGCGCACTATAGATTTCCAACTTTGCTTACAAAGGTTTTGCAGGCGAAGTTGAAGATCTATGGTGCAGAAGAAGAACACAAAGAAAAGGAGAATGATTTATGTTTAGAAGCTATTCCATGGATCTGGCAGGCAGAACACTGACAGCAGAAATCGGCAGAGTGGCAGAACAGGCAAATGGTGCTTGTCTGATGCGTTACGGCGAAACAACAGTACTGGTAACAGCAACAGCATCCGACAAACCCAGAGATGGTATTGATTTCTTCCCTCTGAGCATTGACTATGAAGAAAGACTGTATTCCGTTGGTAAAATCCCCGGCGGTTTCATTAAAAGAGAAGGCAGACCCTCCGAAAAGGCAATCCTGACAGCAAGATGTATCGACAGACCTCTGCGTCCTCTGTTCCCTAAGGATTACAGAAACGACGTTGCAATCGTTGCAACAGTTATGTCCGTAGACCAGGACTGTGCTCCTGAAGTACTGGCAATGATCGGTGCATCTCTGGCACTGAACATTTCCGATATTCCTTTCACAGATCCCGTTTCTTCCGTAAACATCGGTTACTGTGACGGCAAACTGGTGGTAAACCCCACTTCCGAACAGAGAGAAACAACAAAACTGAATCTGACAGTATCTTCTAAAGAAGATAAGGTTATGATGATCGAAGCAGGTGCGGATGAAATCCCCGATGCACTGATGATGGAAGCAATCCACCTGGCATTTGACACAAACCTGGAAGTTGCAAAATGGATCAAAGAAATCACAGCGAAAGAAGGTAAGGAAAAAGCTCCTTACACAGAATATGTAATCCCCGAAAATGCGTACAAGCTGGTAACAGAATTTATCACAGACGCAAGAATGGAAGACGCTGTATTTGCAGAACTGAAACAGGACAGAGATGCAAAAATCAAAGCAGTTACAGAAGAAGTAACAGAAGCTCTGACAGAACAGCTGACAGAAATGATGGGTGAAGAAGAAAATATCCCCGCACTGATCGGCGATATTATCTATAAATTCCAGAAAATGACAGTAAGAAGAATGATTCTGAGAGATCACAAACGTCCCGACGGTCGTGGCATCGAAGAAATCAGAAAACTGTCCGCAGAAGTTGACGTACTGCCTCGTGTACACGGTTCCGCACTGTTCAGCAGAGGTCAGACACAGGCTCTGACAGTAACAACACTGGGCGCAATCAGCGAAGGTCAGCGTCTGGATGGTCTGGATGAAAAAGAAACAGGTAAGAGATATATCCACCACTACAACTTCCCCGGTTACTCCGTAGGTGAAGCAAAAACATCCAGAGGCCCCGGCAGACGTGAAATCGGTCACGGTGCACTGGGCGAAAGAGCACTGCTGCCCGTAATCCCCAGCGAAGAAGAATTCCCTTACTCCATCCGTCTGGTATCTGATATCCTGTCTTCCAACGGTTCCACATCTCAGGCATCCATCTGTGGTTCTACACTGTCTCTGATGGCTGCAGGTGTACCTATCAAACGTCCCGTTGCAGGTATCTCCGTTGGTCTGGTAACAGGCGACAGCGATGACGATTTCATCGAAATCACAGATATTCAGGGTGTAGAAGACTTCTTCGGCGATATGGACTTTAAAGTAGCAGGTACAAGCGAAGGTATCACAGCAATCCAGATGGATATGAAGATCAAAGGTCTGACATTCGAAATGATTGAACAGGCATTTGCACAGACTGGCAGAGCAAGAGAGTATATCCTGAACGAAGTAATGCTGAAAGCAATCGCGGAACCCAGAAAAGAACTTTCTCCTTATGCACCTAAGATTGCACAGATGCAGATTGAAGTAGACAAGATTGCAGAAGTAATTGGTGCAAGAGGTAAAGTAATCAAGAAGATCGTAGAAGAAACAGGCTGCGAAATTGATACAGAAGATGATGGTACAATCTACATCAAAGGTATTGATCCCAACGGTATCCAGAGAGCAATTGATATGATTACAGCAATCGTATCCGATCCCGAACCCGGTACAATCTACCAGGGTACTGTAACAAGACTGATGGCATTTGGTGCATTCGTAGAAATCGCACCCGGCAAAGAAGGTCTGGTTCACATTTCCAAAATCTCCAACAAACGTGTTGCGAAAGTGGAAGATGTACTGGCAGTTGGCGATAGCGTAAAAGTAAAACTGATGGAAGTTGACAAACAGGGCAGACTGAACTTCTCCATGAAGGATGCGGCAGAACCTGAAAAAACAGAAGCATAATTTTTATTTGAAAGTAAGCAGGGGGCTGTTTGCGGGAACTTCTTCCCGCAAACAGCTTTTTTTGATACAATAGGAATATAAATATGCAACAGGGCAAATGATGAATAATAGAATCTGAATTTGGGAGAGATGATATGGTTACCATCAGAACATTAGACAATGGCATACAGGTGGCTTTGGAATCCATTTCCTATGTACGGAGCATTTCTTTTGGGATCTGGGTCAAAAACGGTACGAGGAACGAACTGCCCCATGAAAACGGGGTATCTCATTACATTGAACACATGATGTTTAAGGGAACGGAAAACCGTACAGCCAGAGAGATTGCCGAAGAAATGGACGCACTGGGTGGGCAGATCAATGCCTATACCACAAAGGAATATACCTGTTATCATACAAGGGTACTGGACAAGCATATTGACAGAGCACTGGATGTGATGAGCGATATGCTGCTGCATCCGTTGCTGGCAGAAGAGGATATCAAGAAAGAATGCAATGTTATTACAGAAGAAATCTATATGTATGAGGATGCACCGGAAGAACTGGTACATGATGCTCTGCAGGACGCAATCTGGAGAAACAGTTCTCTTGGTATGCCGATTCTGGGGACAGAGGAAACGATTGGGGCATTTGACAGCAGCTTTATTCGGGAATATTATGAAAAAAACTATCATACAGAGAATATTGTGCTTTCCATTGCGGGGAATTTTGAAACAGAGGAAATGCTCTCCAAACTGAACCGCACCTTCGGCGGCTGGAAGCGGGAAAAAGCATTTACGCCTTTTAATACAGCAGCATCCTATGAAACTGCACAGGTGGAACGCGTGAAAGATGTGGAACAGGTACATGTCTGCATTGCGTTTGAAGGTTTACAGCGGGAGCATCCGATGAAATATGCGATGGCGATTTTCAATACGCTGTTTGGCGGCGGTATGAGTTCCAGACTGTTCCAGAAGATTCGCGAGGAAAATGGGCTGACGTATTCTATTTACAGCTATACCTCTTCCTTTGCGGATACGGGTATCTTTACCATTTGCGGCAGCATGAATCCAAATCAGGTGGAAACGGTATTTGCGCTGATTGCAGAGGAAATCGAAGCGGTAAAAGCAGAAGCCTTCCCCGAAAAGCTGATCGCTGTAACAAAGGAACAGATGATTTCCAATTTCATCATTGGAACAGAAAGTACACTGAACCGTATGACCTCTGCGGGGGCTTCGCTGTTGTTAAAAGGCAAAGTGGAAGAAACAGAAGAAGTGATTGCAAAAATCGAAGCCGTAACGCCGGAGGATGTACTGGAAGCGGCAAGGCTGGTGCTTGATCCTGCGAAGCTGAGTTATTCTGCAGTTGGGAATATCGGCGGTGTAGATTTCAAGGGACTGGCAGAGCGTTTTTTTTGAGGGATGCTGTCCCTCAAACACCTTGCAAGGGGAATGATTCCCCTTGACCCCCATTCTGCAGAAACTAACGTTTCTGCAGAAAAAATAAGTCAATTATTAAAATAAAAAACAGGGCATTGTTTCCTGTCATAAAAGGATGCCTTCTCAGAGATACTAAAAAAACGGAAGATTCCGTTGATATAGATATCCTCAGAAAAGGAGGCGATCCGGTATGAAGAACACAAATATCACAAACATCATTGCGCTGACACTGGTGGTTGTCGGGGCGTTGAACTGGGGGCTGATTGGCTTCTTCAATTTTGATCTTGTGACAACGCTGTTCCACGGCAATCTGTTCTGGGTAGCCAGAGTGATTTTTGCTCTGGTTGGTCTGGCAGGGCTGTGGTGCCTGACATTGTATCATTCTGTCGGGCAGGAAGAAGAAATGCGTATGGGCAACCAATAAAAAAGAAAGATAAAGGCGGACAGCTCTGTCCGCTGATACATAAAGAAAACGATAAATACGAAAAAATAGAAAAGTAAAAAGAAAGGAAGTGGGATCATGCTGCGTTTTACAAAAATGCAAGGCTGCGGGAATGATTATATCTACATAAATTGTATGGAGGAATTTGTAAGAGATCCTCAAAAGCTGGCGATCGCAATGAGCGAGCGTCATTTTGGTGTGGGTGCGGATGGTCTGGTGCTGATTCATCCCTCTGCAATCGGTGATTTCCGCATGCAGATGTTCAATCTGGACGGCTCTGAAAGCGAGATGTGCGGCAATGCGGTGCGCTGTATCGGGAAATATGTATATGAGCGTGGGCTGACACATAAAACACGTATCCTGTTGGAAACAAAAGGCGGGGTAAGATATCTGGATCTGCAGATTGAAAACGGTATTGTGGAAGCGGTTACTGTGGACATGGGTGAGCCTATTTTTGAACCTGAAGAAATTCCTGTAAAAAGTAAAATGAATCCCGTAATCGGCGAAAAGGTCGAATTGCTGGATCAGACATTAGAGTTTACCTGTGTTTCCGTAGGCAACCCCCACGGTGTTGTATTTGTAGACAATGTAGCAAATTTCCCTGTAGAAAAATACGGTAAGATTGCAGAAACACATCCCATTTTCCCTAACAGAGCAAATATTGAGTTTGCAGAAGTGGTAAATGAAAGCTATGTAAAAATGCGTGTGTGGGAACGCGGCAGCGGCGAAACATGGGCGTGCGGTACAGGGGCAACTGCAACAGCTGTGGCTTGTGTGCTGAATGGCAAAACTGGCAGAAAGATAGATGTGGAACTGATTGGCGGCACACTGACCATTGAATGGAATGAAGACGATAATCATCTGTATATGACAGGCCCTGCGGCGTTCTCCTTTGACGGCGTATGGTTCGGGGAGGTATAAGCTATGGCAAAAGAATTGCATGATATCGAACAGCTGGAGGAACGTGTCATTCTGGTAGGCGTGGAAATGGACGAAAGAAACAGCCGTTCCGCTATGGGCATGGATGCGTGTCTGGATGAGCTGGAAGAACTCGTAAAAACAGCAGGGGCGACTGCTGTGGCACGTACTGTGCAGAAAAGAGAACGTGTGCACCCCGGGCATTATCTGGGGAAAGGCAAGGTTGAAGAACTGAAGGAAATGATCCGTGCATATGATGCAAGCGGCGTAGTATGTGACGATGAACTTTCTCCTGCACAGCTGAGAAATCTGGAACAGATGCTGGAAACAAAAGTAATGGACAGAACCATCGTGATTCTGGATATTTTTGCAGGACGTGCATTATCCGGCGAAGGTAAAATTCAGGTAGAGCTGGCACAGCTGAAATACAGACTGTCCAGACTGACCGGTATGGGTGCTTCCATGTCCCGACTGGGCGGCGGGATCGGTACAAGAGGTCCCGGCGAAAAGAAACTGGAAACAGACAGACGTTATATTAAAGAAAGAATCGCAGAACTGAACAGCGAAGCGCAGGATATCCGCACACACAGAGAATTGCTGCGTGCGCAGAGAAGCAAAAAGGGTACTCCTGTCGTTTCTCTGGTAGGGTATACCAATGCGGGTAAATCTACGATCATCAATACTCTGACAGATGCGGGTGTACTGGCAGAGGACAAGCTGTTTGCAACACTGGATACAACGACAAGAAAAGTAGAACTGCCCAACGGCTCTGAAATTCTGCTGACAGATACGGTTGGCTTTATCCAGAAGCTGCCCCATCATCTGGTGCAGGCATTCCGTGCAACACTGGAAGAACTGAAATATGCGGATATTCTGCTGCATGTGGTGGATGCTTCCAATCCTAACCGTGCGGAGCATATGCAGGTGGTGTATCAGACACTGAAAGATCTGGGCTGTGAAAGCACACCTGTGATCACAGTATTCAACAAAATGGACTGTGATGTGGAGCTGCCTCTGCCTATGGATACCATGGCAAGAGATATTGTACAGGTAGCGGCGGCGAAAAACGAAGGTCTGGATACTATGCTGCAGAGTGTGGAAAAACTGCTGCAGAGCTTCCGTAAATCCATGACGGCTCTGGTGCCTTATACAGATGGCGGTCTGATCGGCTGGGTGCATGGCAGATGTGAAATTATCCGTGAAGAACATACAGGCGAAGGGGTTCTGTTGGAGGTTTATGTGGATGAGGAATCTGCGAACAGACTGGAGAAATACAAGATAGAAGAATAATGGAATGAGAGGAAAAGGGGAAAACTTTCTGGAAAAAGTTTCCCCTTTTTTCTATGATACTTTTCTTCTTTTTTGCAGAAACTATCAAGAAAGCGGAAAAGAGGGCGTTTATGCTGATTGAGCTTGCGAGTGCACCTGCAGCGGCGGGTTTGTTTTTTATGTATATCAAGGACAGATATGAAAAAGAGCCTTGGAAAATGCTGTTTCTGGGACTGCTGTTCGGGCTGTATACGGCGGCGGTGGTCTATGGTGCGGGCAGTTGGCTGGAGATTACCTTTCCGCATGAAGAAAAGCCCGTCTATACGGCATTTATCAGCTCAGCAGGGGTGGAGGAAGCGATCAAATTTCTGTTTCTGTTTCTGCTGATCTGGAGTAACCGCAATTTCAATGAACCATTGGATGGTATTGTATATGGTGTATTCGTATCGCTTGGCTTTGCGTGGGTGGAAAATATTATTTATGTGACGCATCCCATTTTAGGCGGCTATGATACGGCTCTGAGCAGGGCACTGCTTTCTGTGCCGGGGCATGGATTGTTTGGGGTGCTGATGGGGTATCATCTGGGACTGGCAAAATTTTGGGGAAGAAAGCGGGAAATAGGGTATGCTTTTTTTATGCCGTATATCGTGCATGGGCTGTATAATTATTTTCTGCTGAAAAAAGAAGCCCTTTTCTGGATTCCGTTTGTGCTTCTGGAAGTCTGGCTGTGGTACAGGGGAATGCATTGTATCTGGCAGTTACAGAAGGCTTCGCCGTTTCGCTGTGCTTCTGAGAAATAAAAATGTCCTGCCGGATGCAACATTTTTTGGAAAGTCCTTGAAAAAGTATGCAAAAAACGATATACTGAAAGAGATATAAGGATAACATACGGAGGGAAAATGATGATAGAAGCAGTAAGCTGCGGCGGCATCGTCATATACAAGTGGAAGATCCTTCTGTTGTATAAGAATCAGAACGGCAGATATATGGGCTGGGTACTCCCGAAGGGGACTGTCGAAGAGGGCGAAACCTATCGGCAGACGGCACTCAGAGAGGTAAAAGAGGAATCCGGTGCAAACGGTGAGATTATCAAATATGTGGGAAAAACACAGTACACCTTTAAAGGCAGTGAGGATATGGTCAACAAAACCGTTCACTGGTATCTGATGAGTGCGAACTCTTTTTACTGCAAGCCGCAGAGCGAAGAATTTTTTGCCGATGCAGGCTTTTACAAATTCCATGAAGCTTATCATCTGCTGAAATTTAACGATGAACGCCAGATGTTGAAAAAAGCATACTATGAATATAGTGAAATGCGTAAAAACAAAGAATTCCTGAGAAAAAGATTCAGTGAAAAATCATAAAAAGCAAAAGGAGAGATGCAGTTATGAAGAAGTATTTTGAAGCAACACCTAATTTTGATGGTCTGAAAGAAAGAATCATCGTGCTGAAAGACAGTGACGACAAAAAGACTCTGTTTGCAGTGATCGCTCTGGTAACAGCTGTACTGATTGCGGTAACAGCGGGCGTTGTGTATCTGCTGAAAACAAAGATGGACGACGAATATGAAGAAGACTGGGACTACGATTGGGATGATCTGGAAGACGAATTTGAAGAATTCGACGACTGCGAATGCTGCTGCACAGACAAAGATGTTGACGATTCTGTAAAAGTAGAACAGGCATAAGCGTAAAGTAACGAAAAAAGCAGCAAATAAAGAGGGTGGGGCGATTCCCGCTTCCCCTCTTTTTTTATGCGATATGGGACAAAAATTTATTTGCGGGACAAAAAAGAACCATAGAGGGACGTGAAGCATGGAGTATAAATTGCAGTTAATCAAAAAAATTGCACCGGATCTGA
Source organism: uncultured Clostridia bacterium (assembly GCA_937888765.1). Classification (GTDB taxonomy): domain Bacteria; phylum Bacillota; class Clostridia; order Lachnospirales; family Anaerotignaceae; genus Anaerotignum_A. The sequence goes on from CALASU010000183.1 coordinate 10,487, forward strand.
CGGAAGAAATGATTAAACGCTATCGAGTTTTGAAAACTGTTAAATTACTGCAGCCTTGTGGCAGACGTATGGTCGTTGTTTCCCTTGGAATGACGGAGAGAACAGTACGCAGTGAAATTGAAAGATTGAGTGCACAGAATCTTGTAAATGTATCAAAGATCGGCATGAGCCTGACCGAAGAAGGAACAGAAGTGCTGGAAGGGCTGGAGGAGATTTTCTCTGCACTGACAGGACTTTCTGTACTGGAAGAAAGGCTGACAGATGCCCTGCAGGCGCAGAAGGTATTTATTGCACAGGGGGACAGCAGCAACAGCGAACGTGCCCAGAAGGAAATGGGACAGCTGGCGGCCCGTGTGCTTTCCGAAAGGACATCGCATGAGCTTCGGATTGCCATTACAGGCGGCACGGCGATGGCAGAATTGGTACAGGCAGCCCCCGAAGCCATTACACCAATGGCAAAAATGGTGTTGCCTGCCCGTGGCAGTATCGGCAGAAGACTGGAACTGCAGGCAGACACGCTTGCGGCAAATCTGGCTGAAAAATTAAAGGCAGATTATCGTCTGCTGCATCTGCCCGATAACCTCAGCGCACATGTACTGGAGGAAATGAAAAAAGATCCTGATGTGGCAGAAACCATATCGGAAATGAATCAGGCGGATATTCTGATGATCGGTGTGGGCAATGCGTTGGAAATGGCGGAAAAACGCCATCTGGATGAAAAAATCCGTACATATTTGCGGGAGCAGAAAGCTGTGGCAGAAGCCTGCGGGTATTATTTTGATGCGGCAGGCAAGGTTGTATATGAAACCCGTTCAATCGGCATAGACTTTAATGATATCCAGAAAATGCAGTGCGTGATTGTGGTGGCAGGCGGCAAAAATAAAGCGGAAAGCGTGCTTGCAGTCAGTCAGAGTATCACAAATGGTATTTTTGTGACAGATGAAGGTGCGGCATTGGAGATGTTAAGACTTGCAGGAAAGTGAAAAATGCCTTATAATACCATAAGAGGGACGTTTTTTGTCCCAAATAACTTTGATAAAATAAGGTAAGTTAGGGAATTTCTATTTGTAACAATGGAAATGCAGAAAGGAGCAATACAGATGCTGAACAAAAAAACAGTAGACGATTTACAGGTAAAAGGAAAACGCGTTCTGGTAAGATGTGACTTCAACGTGCCCCTGCAGGATGGCGTAATCACAGATGAAAACAGAATCACAGCAGCACTGCCTACAATCAAAAAGCTGATCGGCGAAGGTGCAAAAGTAATCCTCTGCTCTCATATGGGCAAACCTAAGGGCGAAGCAAAACCCGAACTGTCTTTGGCACCTGTGGCAAAAAGACTGTCTGAACTGCTGGAAAAAGAAGTAGTATTTGCAAAAGATGACACAGTTGTGGGCGAAAATGCAAAAGCAGCTGTAGAAAAAATGCAGGATGGCGATGTGGTTCTGCTGGAAAATACACGTTACAGAAAAGAAGAAACAAAGAACGAAGAAAACTTCAGCAAGGAACTGGCTTCTCTGGCTGATGTATTCGTAAACGATGCGTTCGGTACAAGCCACAGAGCACACTGCTCTACAGTAGGTGTAACAGAATTTGTGGAAGAATCCGCAGTTGGTTACCTGATGGAAAAAGAAATCGCATTCCTTGGCAATGCCGTAAACAACCCCGAAAGACCTTTCGTAGCAATTCTGGGCGGCTCCAAGGTTTCTGATAAGATCAACGTAATCAACAACCTGCTGGAAAAAGTAGATACTCTGCTGATCGGCGGCGGTATGGCATACACATTTGCAGTGGCACAGGGTGGTAAAGTTGGCAATTCCCTGCTGGAAGCTGACAAAGTACCTTATGCACTGGATATGATGAAAAAAGCAGAAGAAAAAGGCGTACGTTTCCTGACACCTGTTGACACAGTGATCACACAGGAATTCAAAAACGACACACCTTTCAAAACAGTGCCTACAGGCGAAATCCCCGATGGCTGGGAAGGTCTGGATATCGGCGAAGAAACAAGAAAACTGTTTGCGGATGCAATCAAAAATGCAAAAACAGTTGTATGGAATGGCCCTATGGGTGTATTTGAATTTGCAAACTTCGCAAAAGGTACAGAAGCTGTAGCAGAAGCAATGGCACAGATTGATGCGACAACAATCATCGGCGGCGGCGACTCTGCAGCGGCAGTAAACCAGCTGGGCTACGGCGACAGAATGACACACATCTCCACAGGCGGCGGTGCTTCTCTGGAATTCCTGGAAGGAAAAGAACTGCCCGGCGTTGCAGCGGTAGATGATAAATAAGAAATAAAAATTCAGAAAGAGCGATTTCAAAATGAAACAAAAGAAACAGACAGCGGTTTTGTTAGCTCTGCTGCTTTCTCTGTTTTCCGGTTCTGCTGCCTTTGCGGCAGAGCCGGAGGCGGAAGCACCGCAGTATATCCGATATTCCATTATGGCGGAAAATCCGCCGGAAGAACTGTATGGGCAGTACATTCCTGTGCTGATGTATCATCATTTTGCTATCCGTGATATGGGGCGTGGAAACGGCAATGTGACAACGGTGCAGGAACTGGAGGAACAGCTGCGGTATTTCAAATCGCAGGGCTATCGCATCATTTCTCTGGAGGATCTGGACAGGCTCTGGAGTCAGGCAGAACGCAAAAAGAGATGGGGCGAAAACACAACAGCGGGGCTGAAGCTGGATGGGAAATATCTCTGTATTACCATGGATGACGGCTATCGGAGCAATTACGAGTTAGGATATCCGTTGTTTGAAAAGTATCGTGCACCTGCATCTGTGTTTGCTGTGACAGATTATGTGACGAATCAGATCGGGATTCAGAAATTCACATGGAAACAGGCGCAGAAGATGGAGCAGAGCGGTTATATGAAAGTATACAGCCATACAGCGGATCATCAGGCGGTGCAGGCGGGGCAGGAAGAGGTATTCCTTGCTTCTGCAAAAAGAAGTGAAGAAACATTGAATGAACAGCTCAGAACAGAGCACGTAAAAGCAATTGCTTACCCGAATGGGCGATATACAGAAGAATCTCAGCGATTGCTGACAGAGGATGGCTACAGACTGCAGTTTACGGTCAATGAGGGTGTTATCACAAACAACACCTCAAGAGAGGCCATTCCTCGTATTATGGTTTTCTCCGGCATGGACGGGGCGGAAATTGTAAGAAAAATAGAACGGGTCGCAGAAAATACATTTGCGGCGGAAAGAGGACATTAATGAGAAAAAAAATCATTGCAGGTAACTGGAAAATGAATAAAACACCTAAGGAAGCAGCGGAATTCTGCCGTCTGGTAAAGGATAAAGTGGCTTCTGATGCGGTGGAAGTGGTATTTTGCGTACCCTTTGTAGATCTGTATCCTGTGCTGGAAGAACTGAAAGGCACAGGCATCGGCGTTGGTGCGGAAAATATGCACTTTGAAGAAAGCGGTGCGTATACAGGCGAAGTTTCTGCTTCCATGCTGAAAGAAATGGGCGTAGAATATGTGATCATCGGACATTCTGAACGCAGAGAATATTTCGGCGAAACAGATGCGACTGTAAACAAAAAAGTGAAAAAAGCACTGGAAGCAGGTCTGACACCTATTCTGTGCTGCGGCGAAACACTGGAACAGAGAGAAGCGGGTATCACAATCGAATGGGTACGTATTCAGATGAAATGCGGTCTGGCTGGCATCTCTGCAGAAGATATGAAGAAGATTGTGGTTGCTTACGAACCGATCTGGGCGATCGGTACAGGCAAAACAGCAACATCCGAACAGGCACAGGAAGTTTGCCATGCCATCCGTGAAGTACTGGCAGAGCTGTACGGCGAAGCAGTAGCGGAAGAAGTACGCATTCAGTACGGCGGCAGTGTAAACGCAAAAAATGCGGCAGAACTGTTTGCAATGGCTGACATCGACGGCGGTCTGGTTGGCGGTGCAAGTCTGAAAGAAGAATTTGCTTCTATCGTGCATTATAACTGATTGCGGGGCTTTGCCCCTGCACCCCACTCGCTTTTTGAAAAAAGCGAGCCAAAAACTTTTATACGAAATACAAATTTCTTTGAAATTTGTATTTCTAACCGGGGTCCAGGGGAATGATTCCCCTGGCCGAGGGTTCGGGGGATGGAATCCCCCGAGGAGGGAGTGAGAAAATGGATAAAAAAACGACAGTTTTGATGATCCTGGACGGCTTTGGCATTAACGATAAAGAAAACGGCAATGCTATCAGACAGGCGAATACACCTGTATTGGACGGGATTCTGAAAAAATACCCCGCTGTGCGCGGATATGCAAGCGGTCGTGACGTTGGTCTGCCCGACGGACAGATGGGCAACTCCGAAGTAGGTCATCTGAATATCGGTGCAGGCAGAATTGTATATCAGGAACTGACACGCATCACAAAAGCCATCGAAGACGGCGATTTCTTTGAAAATCCCGAACTGCTGGCGGCTGTGGAGCATTGTAAGAAAAATGGTTCCGCTCTGCATCTGTATGGTCTGCTCTCTGACGGCGGTGTACACAGCCATAACACACATCTGTACGCATTGCTGCAGCTGGCAAAACGCAATGGCTTAGAAAAAGTATATGTACACGCATTTCTGGACGGCAGGGATACCCCTCCCGCTTCCGGTGCGGACTATGCGGAACAGCTTGCGGAAAAACTGCGTGAAACAGGCGTAGGCAAGATTGCAACGGTAATGGGCAGATATTACGCAATGGACAGAGATACACGCTGGGAACGTGTACAGGAAGCATATAACGCGATGGTACTGGGCAGAGGTACAACAGCCACAGATGCAGTACAGGCAATCAAAGATTCCTATGAAGCAGGCAAAACAGATGAATTTGTGATGCCTACGGTAATTGTGGATGAAGAAGGTATGGCAGTGGGCAAGATCAATGACCATGATGCAGTGATCTTCTATAACTTCCGTCCTGACAGAGCAAGAGAAATCACACGCAGTCTGTGTGATGATGCTTTCACAGGCTTTGAAAGAGAAAAAGTACCTGCAGATCTGAAATATATCTGCTTTACAGAATATGATGTGACTATCCCCAATAAGGAAGTGGCATTCAAGCCTCAGAAACTGACAAATACACTGGGCGAATATCTTTCTTCCAAAGGGCTGAAACAGCTGAGAACAGCGGAAACAGAAAAATATGCCCATGTAACGTTCTTCTTTAATGGCGGCGTGGAAGAACCCAATGCCAACGAAGACAGATGGCTGGTGCCTTCTCCTAAGGTTGCAACATATGATTTGCAGCCCGAAATGAGTGCAGTGGGTGTAACAGATGGTCTGGTAAGAGCGTTATTGTCCAAAGAATACGACCTGATTGTAGTGAACTATGCAAACCCTGATATGGTAGGACACACAGGCGTGATGGAAGCGGCAGTAAAAGCAATTGAAACGGTAGATACCTGTCTGGGCAGAGTACTGAATGCACTGATCGAAGTAGGCGGGCAGATGTTTATCTGCGCTGACCACGGCAACAGTGACCAGATGGTGGACTATGACAGCAATCAGCCTTTTACAGCACACACAACAAACCCTGTGCCTTTCATTCTGGTGAATTATACAGACGGTATCGGGCTGAAGCAGGGCGGCAAGCTGGCGGACATCGCACCGACACTGCTGGAAATGATGGGCTTGGAAAAGCCTGCTGAAATGACAGGCGAAAGCCTGCTGATGAGCAAATGATTTAAAACCTTGAGGACGCTGTCCTCAAACTCCTGCTTAGGGGGTCACCCCCTAAGAACCCGATACCGCAAACGCATGTATGCGTTTGCAAATGGGAATTTAGGAGAATTATTCTCATAGCATTGAAAATTTTGAGGGCTTTACTCTCAAACTCCTAGCCGATACTGCAGAAGCATTTTATGCTTCTGCGAATAGGATTCTTAAGGGGTTACCCCTTAAGCTGGGGGTTTGGGGGACAGAGTCCCCCAATAAATAAAAGGAGGAATTTAAAATGAAAGGTTTTTACGAAATTACAGACGTTTACGCAAGAGAAATTCTGGACTCCAGAGGCAATCCCACAGTTGAAGTAGAAGTAGTACTGGACGACTGCATCGTTGGTCGTGCGGCTGTTCCCAGCGGCGCTTCCACAGGTGCTTTCGAAGCAGTAGAACTGCGTGACGGCGGCGACAGATACAATGGTGTTGGCGTACAGGATGCAGTAGACAACGTAAACGACATCATCGCTGATGCAATCATCGGTATGAATGCACTGGATCAGGTTGCAGTTGACAAAGCTATGATCGAACTGGACGGCACACACAATAAAGGCAAACTGGGTGCAAACGCAATCCTGGGTGTTTCCATGGCTACAGCAAAAGCAGCAGCAGAAGCTCTGGATATGCCTTTGTATCAGTACCTGGGCGGCTTCAACGCAAAACAGATGCCTGTTCCTATGATGAACATTATGAACGGCGGTAAACACGCAGACAACACAGTAGATATTCAGGAATTCATGATCATGCCCGTTGGTGCAGAATCCTTCAAAGAAGCTCTGCGTATGTGTGCTGAAATCTACCACAAACTGAAAAAAGTACTGAAAGACAAAGGTCTGTCCACAGCAGTTGGTGACGAAGGCGGCTTCGCTCCCGACCTGCCTACAGCAGACGCTGTTATCGACCTGATCAAAGAAGCTGTTGAAGTAGCCGGCTACAAATGGGGCGAAGACATCAAAATTGCTCTGGACGCGGCTGCAACAGAACTGTACAAAGACGGCAAATACTACTTCCCCGGCGAAAGCAAAATGGCTGGCAAAGAAGTTGTAAGAACATCCGAAGAAATGGTAGCATTCTGGGAAGCTCTGGCTGCAAAATACCCTCTGATCTCTCTGGAAGACGGTCTGGATGAAGAAGACTGGGAAGGCTGGAAATTGCTGACAGAAAAACTGGGTAACAAAATCCAGCTGGTTGGCGATGACCTGTTTGTAACAAACACAGAAAGACTGCAGAAAGGTATTGATGTGAAAGCAGGTAACGCAATCCTGATCAAAGTAAACCAGATCGGTACACTGACAGAAACATTCAACGCAATTCAGCTGGCTAACAGAAACAAAATGACAGCAGTTGTATCCCACAGAAGCGGCGAAACAGAAGACGCTACAATCGCTGATATCGTAGTAGCTGTAAATGCTGGTCAGATCAAAACAGGTGCACCTGCAAGAACAGACCGTGTGGCTAAATACAACCAGCTGCTGAGAATCGAAGAAGAACTGGATGAAGCAGCAGAATATCCCGGTATGGATGCATTCTTCAACCTGAAATAAGAAAGACCTTGGGACTCTGTTCCAAACCATGCGAGGGGAATGATTCCCCTTGACCCCCATTTGCAGAAACTGCGTTTCTGCGGAAAGAGACAAAAATTAAAAAAAGATTTTTTCTAAAATGAATGGGGAAAATATAAAACAATAAAACCCCCTCGATAAATAAATGTTTTATCGAGGGGGTTTTTCATGTGTTCAGGAATCAGCCCTGATTTTTTTCAGCCATTGCTTTTTCCTGTGCTTCGATCATTTTTTTAACCATATAACCGCCGACATAGCCGTTCTGAGCAGATGTCAGGTCGCCGTTATAGCCTTTTTTCAGAGGTACGCCGATTTCGTTGGCTACTTCATATTTGAACTGTTCCATAGCCGCTCTTGCTTCAGGGACGTTTACTTTATTGCTGTTACCACTGGAATTATTATTACTCATCTTAATTACCCTCCTTAATGTCTGGCAATATCGCAGATGCGGTATTGCTGTTTTTTGTTTTGGTGTTGCAAAGTTAGTATGACCCGCAGGAATTTGTTTATGTTAGGAACATTCTGGCATCTTTTTAGTAAAAATGTAGCTTTACGAATGGAGTAAAATCGTATATAATGTAAATGTATAACAGACAAATGTCTTTTTGGTGAAGAGGATTGGAAATTCTGACGGAAGAATCTGACAAAGGGAGGGAATCGGTATGACAAATACAGCATTATGGAAACAATATGAAGATTGGAAAAAAGAATACAAATGGGTAGATCTGACAAGAGTATTATCTCCTGATACACCACACTGGTCCGGCTTTGATGATATGGTTGTAGAAGTGCCTTTCGATTATCCGGATGGTTTCTTTGTACATAAATATACAATGGTAAGCCAGTATGGTACACATATTGATGCACCCTGTCATTTCCCTCAGGGCAGACGGACACTGGATCAGATTATGCCGGAAGAAATGGTATTGCCTCTGTGCGTGATTGATGTTTCTGAAAAAGTAAAAGAAAACGTAGACTATAGCTTCTGTGTACAGGATGTTCTGGACTGGGAAGCTGTATATGGCAAGATTCCCGAAGGTGCTTTTGTAGCGATGCGTACAGACTGGGGCAAACGGGATGAACTGGACAATGTGGATGAAAATGGCGTGAAACACTTCCCCGGTTGGGGCATGGATGCGCTGGAATTTCTGGCAAAAGAACGCAAGGTAAAAGCACTGGGTCATGAGCCTGCAGATACTGACCCCGGCGTGGTTTCTGCGAAAGAAGGCTTTGTTGGTGAATATTATCTGTTGGATCAGGACTGCTACCAGATCGAACTGATGGTAAATCTGGATCAGGTGCCTGCGGTTGGTTCGCTGATTTTCTGCGGCTTCCCCAAAGCAAAGGATAGCCCCGGTTTTACAGCAAGATGTATTGCACTGTGTCCAAAAGAATAAAAGATATGACCTTTCCGAAAGGAAAGGTCTTTTTTTATGGAATAAAAGAGGGGAAAAATGGAAATGCTACAATAGGAGAAATGGAATTTTTTGTCGGAAGATGATTGACAGAAAAAGAATCGGGGCATATCATAAAGGAATGATGAAGAGTATTTTATTTAGGAGGATTTAGAAATGAACGTATTGACACACCTTGGATGCGATAAGGTATTTGAATATTTTGAAAAGGTATGCGATATCCCTCACGGCAGTTTTCATGAAAAGGAACTGAGTGATTACATTGTAGAATTTGCAAAAGAACGTGGTCTGGTATATCGTCAGGATGAAAGATACAATGTGCTGATCAAAAAAAATGGCACACAGGGTATGGAAAATGCACCCATTCTGATCATTCAGGGGCATATCGACATGGTATGCGAAAAGAATGCAGGCACAGAGCATGATTTTCTGACAGAGCCTCTGAAGCTGTATATTGACGGGGATTTCATCAAGGCGGAAGGTACAACACTGGGGGCAGATAACGGCATTGCGGTTGCGTATATGCTGGCACTGCTGGACAGCGACAGTATTGCACATCCTCCTCTGGAGTGCATCTTTACAGTAGAAGAAGAAATCGGCATGGGCGGTGCAAAGGATTTTGACTGCTTTGATGTGGAAGGCAAACGCTTCTTAAACATGGATACAGAAGAAGAAGGGCATCTGATGGTAAGCTGCTGCGGCGGCAGAAGAATGCGGATGTATCTGCCTGTGGAAAGAGAAGACAGAAAAGATGGAAAACAGGTATATTCTCTGAAAATCCGTGGGTTGAAAGGCGGTCATTCCGGTGCGGATATCCATTTGCAGAGAGCAAGTGCGAATGTACTGCTGGGGCGTATGCTGTACGAGCTGAAAGAAACAGTGGCGTATGATCTGGTGCGTGCAGACGGCGGCAACATGGACAATGCGATCTGCAGAGAAGCAGAAGCGGTATTCTGTATGGATGCGGAGAAAGAAGCGGAAGTAAAAGAATTGGTTGCAAAACTGGAAAAAACATTTACAGAAGAATATAAAGAACGCGAAAGCGGTATACTGGTAACAATGGAGGTTTGTGCTGAGGAAGTGACACAGACATTGACAGAAGAAGTAAAAGAAAACATCATTGCAATGCTGCTGCTGCTGCCTTATGGCGTGCAGACAATGAGCGATGAAATGGAAGGTCTGGTGGAAAGCTCCAGCAACATCGGTATCCTGAGAACAGAAGCAGATCATATCTTCATTGATAATGCCGTACGCAGTTCTGTGGAAAGCAGAAAAGAAGTGATCTGTCAGAAGATTGAAGCACTGGGTGCACTTTGCGGTGCGAGAGTGCAGGGCGTAAACGATTATCCCGGCTGGCAGTACAATCCACAGTCTGAACTGCTGGAAATCTTTAAAGGAACATATACAGACCTGTTTGGCGAAGAACCTAAGGTTGTGGCAATCCATGCAGGGCTGGAATGCGGGCTGTTTGCAAAAAAGATTGCAGGGCTGGATCTGATCTCCTGCGGGCCTGATATGTTTGATGTGCATACACCTGATGAACGTCTTTGCATTTCTTCTACCATCCGTGTATGGGATTATTTGAAAGAAGTACTGAAACGCTTGAAATAATTTTTCGAGGGCAACGCCCTCAAGGGGTTAAATAAGGAGGCTTGAGATGCGGCTGCCGTGGAACAGAAAGTATATCGAAATCTGCTTTCATGTGATTCTGACCGTGCTGATACTGGCAGGGGCAGGAGTGGTTCTATTGCAGCTTGGACAGGCGAAAAATGTCATAAAACAAACGGCGGGGGCAATCCTCGCCGTTTTTGCACCTGTTTTATGGGCGGGCTTTTTTTCTGTACTTCTGGAGCCATTGGTTGACTTCTTTCAGCGGCAGTATGAAAAAAGAAAAAATGGAAGATTGCCGAAAAATCGAAAAGCAGGGACGGCAGCTGCATATATTGTGGTAGGCTTGGGACTGTTTTTTATAGGCGGTTGGCTTGGCAGAAAAATCGGAAATACAGATTTGCCTGTATTGGTGGCACAGATCAGCGGCTATATCCGGCAGGCAGGGGATCTGTTGGTTTTATTGAATCTGAAGCTGGCAGAATACGGTATTTTGCAGAATGTGGAAGGAATCCTTACCCTTTGGACAGAACAAACCACTCAATGGATCGAATCCAAAGTACTGGGGCTGGCTAATATCATCCCCCATATTGGCGGCAG
>CALASU010000184.1 GCA_937888765.1 uncultured Clostridia bacterium
ATAGGATTCCAAAGGGGTTACCCCTTTGGCAGGGAGCTCGAGGGACAGCGTCCCTTGAAAAAGATTTATGATTCTGTAGATTCGTTTTCGAGCAGTGCCCAGAAATTCTTTTTATCCACTTTTTTCAGATTTCTGAACTGTGGATTTTTTTCGTAGGTATGGCGGCAGATAGATTTGAATTTGCAGTAATCACAGGGGGATTTGCCCTGACTGCGGTAGGGGCTGGGGGCGATAACCCCCGCTTTCATATTGTCCCCGATCTGTCTTGCTCGCTTGGTTACAAAGGAAAGCAGTGTGTCATACTGTTCTTCTGTTGCCAGAGAAGAGGATGCTGTGGGTGCACCCGATTTGGTATAGGCAAGCGGGATGATATGCGATTGTCCTGCGGGGGCTTCTGCGCCTTCGGGGAGCAGTGTTTTATCCAGTGCAGAAATCAGAATATCATTATCCAGCAAAAGCCCGCTCATCTGCATCTGCTGATACAGCTCGGTTTCGATTTCTTCTGCTGTGGCTGCTGCATCCAGTTTCAGCATGGGATCATTGATGCGGAAATAGAATACACCGCCGGGCTTCCAGCTGCCACCTGTTTTTTTCTGATGTTTCAGATAAGCGTCCATATAAACCAGAAGCTGTAACTGCAGACCGTAATACACATCCTGAAAATGGAAGTTCTTTGTTCCGGATTTATAGTCAATGATTTTTACATAATGATTTCCCTCGGCATCAAACAGATCGACACGGTCGATTTTGCCGTTCAGAATCAGCTTTCCGCCCTCGCTCAGTTCGATGAGAATGGGGGGCAGTTTTTCTTTCATACCAAAGCCGACCTCATATTCTGCGGGGGTAAATTTACCCTGCTGTAAATGCTGCACCAGTGTCCATGCGGCGCGGGCGGAGATGCGTTTCAGTCGATGCACAAGATATTGATTGGCGGCTGATGCCATGAGAATACGGTCATTCAGATGGGGGGCGGCTGTATCAACAGCTGTTTCGATCAAAGCAGTTGTTTTTTCCTTTGTAAGGTCGTTCCATTTTAATTTTTCTTCCTGTACACTCTGGCTGAACAATTCCAGTACTTCGTGGAACAGTGTGCCCAGATCGGGGGTCTGCAGCTGATACAGGCGGCGTTCCTCTGCCTGCAGACCATACTCTGTAAAGAAAGAAAAAGGACAGCTTGCGAAACGTTCCAGACGGGATACACTGGAGAGGATGTTTTCCGCATAGAGTTTTTTCGCAATTCTGGGAGAAAGGCGGGGCGCTTTTCCGACTTGCCCGATGCCCTTTTTCAGCAGGGAAAGACGGTGCCGCCAAGCTTCGTCCTGCTGAAAGAAGCTGTAGATATCCTGCCAGAGGGGCGGGATCGGTGTTTCCTGTGTATGGGAAAGCATCTGCTCGCCCAAAAGACGAAAGGCTGCTTCCGGTGTGGTTTCTTTCAGGTCAAATGCCGGCATAGGCTCTATGTTCAGTTCTTGATCCATACGGCAGAGATTTTCGATCAGTGAGGAGGGCAGAAGTTCACGCCCTTCGCTGTCACTGCCTGCAAAGGTCAGCCACAGACCGTGGGAGGGCTTTGTCAGCCCCTGATAGATCAGAAACTGTTCCTCAAAAATTGCCTGTTTGCTGCCGTTTGCAAGCTCTATGCCCTGTGCAGAAAGGCTTTCCCGTTCTGCATCTGTGAAAATGCCCTGTGCGGTTACAGGCGAGGGCAGTACACCTTCATTTACACCGAGTACAAACAGGTATTTGATTTCGGGCAGGCGGCTTCGTTCAATATCGCCGATCAGCAGACAGTCAGCAGTGGGCGGGATGACACCCATGGTGCACTTTTCAAGCCCTGCCTGCAGGATTTTTGCCATTTCCGGCAGTGTCAGAAGTTCATTTCCCAGAAGCTCCTCTGCTTTTTCCAATAAATCCAGTACCACCGGTAACTAAAATAGTCTTCATATTTTATCACATAACTATTTGTATGACTGTGAATTATTTTATATTTAAAAAGTTATAATATCCTACATAACCACCATATGTTCCGGTAGCTGTTGCTCCTGGTGAACTTCCTGCTCCTTGTTCTTGTTTTACTCTTATTCCTTCTAATTGGAAATGAAATTGTTTTGTTATAATTATTTTAGGATTTTTCACTG
>CALASU010000185.1 GCA_937888765.1 uncultured Clostridia bacterium
TCCTCTGCTCAAGGTTTGTGTGAGAGAGATTGTAGCTGGAACCTGATTCCATTCAACAGGATGTTTGCCTCTTTCTCAGGAATAGAATGTGGAACCCTCCCAGAGATGAAGCTCACCTGGAACACCTGCTGGGACACTCAGATTTTGATCTGACCCATTGTTTCCTAGGAGAAACGATGCCCCTGCTTCCCTGCCATTTCCTGCAGATGATTATAGAAAATTTCTGCATGTTCTTTTTCCTGATTTGCCGTAAACAAAAATACTTGTTCAATCACATGCAGTTTCTGTTCCTTTGCCTGATATGCCGCAAAGGTATAGCGGTTTCTTGCCTGGCTCTCCCCTGCAAATGCCCGCATCAGATTATCTTTTGTTTTGCTGTTCTTAAAATCCATAGCCCATGCCTCCCGCTTTCTTTTTCCTAGTATGCGCAAAATCATAAGAATCATACTTCATTTTTCAGAAGCCGCCGCAGATCTGCAATACTGTTCTGCGGTGCAAAGCAATGTTTCCCCTTACAGAGATAGTAAGCTTCACCCGTTTCGGGAATCGGATATTCTTTGCTAAACGGCGCGATTTCTGCCAGCTGGTCCGCTGTTTCCTGCGTTTTCCAAAGTACGTTTATATTGCTTTTCTCTCTCAGATAAAATAAAAGTTCCTGAGAGGCTACTTTCTCAGCAGAAACACAGACTAGATCCAAAGAGGGATACAACACCTCTGCCATAGCGTACAGAGCAAAGCAATGTGCAGAGGGAAATTCCCGCAATTCTCCCGCCAGATAGGAAAGCTGTTTTTCTGCCGCTTTCTGCCAGTGCTGTTCTCCCGTCATGGCTGCCAGTTTTGCCAATACATAGCCTGCCACACTGTTACCCGACGGCATCGCACCGTCATAGCTTTCCTTTGGTCTGTAAATCAGCTCCTCTGCATCTTCTGCATACAGATAAAACCCGCCTGCTTCATCGGCAAAAAATGCAGTGATCTGTTCTGTCAGTTCCGCCGCCCGCTGCAGGTATTCCAATTTCAGAGTTGCCGCATACAATTCCAGCAATCCAAAGGCAAAAAAGGCATAATCATCCAGCTGTCCCATGTGTGCCGCTTCTCCATCCCGATACCGCAGATACAACCGTCCTGCTTCATCTGTCAGTTTCCGCTCTATAAATGCCGCACAGCGTTCCGCCGCTTTCAGATAGGTTTTATCTGCCAATGTCCGCCCTGCTTTTGCAAACGCCGCAATCGCCAGTCCATTCCATGCTGTCAGAATTTTATCATCCTTGTGCAAGGTTGTCCGTTTCTGCCGATACTCCAAAACAATTTTACAAAGTTCTTCTATCATCTCATTTTCTGTTTCCTGCGGGAGTTCTCCCAAACGATTTGGAATATTTTTTCCTTCAAAGTTTCCCTGCTCCGTCATATGAAACCAGTCACAGAATACGCCTGCATATTCGCCGAGCAGTGCTTTTACTTCCGCAGGCGTAAACACATAGTATTTCCCCTCTACGCCCTCACTGTCTGCATCCTGTCCGCAATAAAAGCCTCCCTCATCATCCTGCAATTCCCGCAGCATATACATCAGTGTTTTTTCTGCTACGATACGATAAAAGGGATTCTCTAACTGTACAAAGGCTTCCAGATAGAGATACACTAACAACGCATTATCGTACAACATCTTTTCAAAATGTGGTACAAGCCATTTTTCATCTGTAGAATAACGGGAAAACCCGCCGCCGATATGGTCGAACATACCGCCCTGTGCCATTCCGTCCAGTGTTTTCTCTACTGCCAGAAGTGTATCTGTGTCACTTTCCGCTTTTCCGTATTTCAGCAGAAATAACGCATTGTGCGGTGTCGGAAACTTCGGAGCAACGCCAAAACCACCCCATTTTGCATCAAATCGCCGCAACAGTTCTGCCGCCCCTTTTTGCAGAAAGGCTTTTTGCGGCATTGCCGTTGCGGTTTCGCTTTCTCTTTGCAGGATCTCCGTCATTCGTTCTCCAATATGCAGGAGTCTTTCTTTGTCTGTATTCCATAGATGTGCGATCTTCTCCAGAATCTCCAATAGTCCCGTCATGCCATAGCGACTATATTTCGGAAAATACGTTCCTGCAAAAAACGGCTTCTGCTCCGGTGTCATTACAATCGTTAACGGCCACCCGCCCGAACCCGTCATACTCTGACAAACAGTCATATACACCGCATCCACATCGGGGCGTTCCTCCCGATCCACTTTAATCGAAATAAAATGGCGGTTCAGCATTTCCGCTATCTGCATATCTTTAAAGGATTCCTGTTCCATCACATGACACCAATGACATGTGGAATAGCCAATGCTTAGAAAAACAGGCTTATTTTCCGCTTTTGCTTTTGCAAAAGCTTCTTCTTTCCACGCATACCAATGCACTGGATTTTCTTTATGCTGCAATAAATATGGAGATTTTTCATGTCTTAATTGATTCATTCAAGCCCCTCCTTCTTTGTTTAGTTTGGAGTAAAATCCATTTTTCATTCTATCGTCAAATATTTCCACGAAAACAAGATGCTAAAACAGAAATACTAAAAATAACCGTAAAAGCGTATGCTTTTGCAAAATCTGGGTGCAGGAGAATGATTCCCCTGCTGGGAGTTTGAGGGCAAAGCCCTCAAGGTTTTAAAGGAGGTACTTATGGAATCTATCTGGAGAAAAACGTGTCAAATTTCAAAAAGGGAAGCATTACAAAAAGATATTTCAACAGAAGTCGCTGTCATTGGTGCAGGCATGGCGGGTATTCTGATCGGTTATCTATTACAGCAGGCAGGCAAAAAAGTCGTGATACTGGAAGCAGACCGCATTGCAAGCGGGCAGACACAAAACACAACGGCAAAAATCACTTCACAACATGGTCTTATCTATACAGAACTGATTCAGACAAAAGGTGAAAAAGCCGCCCGTCAATATGCGCAGGCAAACGAAGTGGCAATCGCAGAATACCGCCGTATCATCGAACAAGAGCA
>CALASU010000186.1 GCA_937888765.1 uncultured Clostridia bacterium
AATTGACTATGGGTTGTGTTTATTCATATCCATTGTTCAGTTTTCAAGGATCAAATCGCTTTCTCAGCGACGAGATTTATTTTACCAAATCTCTTTTTCGTTGTCAAGTACTTTTTTAAGAACTTTTCAACTTTTATTTTATTTTTTCGACTCGCTTATTCAGCAGAAACTATTTTATCAGATCCTTATTCATCTGTCAATGTTTTTATTTCAAAACATTGTGTTTTTATTTCTCTGTATTTGCTCGCCGTTGTCCTTACGACTTGTACTATTATACTCCTTTTCTAATATTTGTCAACACTTTTTTCAAACTTTTTTCAATATTTTTCAATTTTCTTCAGAAACCTTGATTTTCCGCCATTTATCAGCCTCAAAACGCCCCCCTCTTTCTCCTTTTCTTCCATATAAACAACAAAATCCCCGACCGAAGATTAGTCGGGGATACGCTTCTTTTATTATAACGCTTTCATTCTTGCTTCGATTGCAGCCTGTCTTTTTTCTTCCATTTTGGAAACGCACAGTGTACAAGCGGCATCACCTGTGATATTTACTGTTGTACGGCCCATATCGAAGATACGGTCAATACCTGCTACCAGTGCAATCCCTTCTACAGGCAGACCAACGCTCTGCAGTACCATCGCCAGCATGATCATACCCGCGCCGGGCACACCCGCTGTACCAATGGAAGCCAGTGTTGCAGTCAGAATGATTGTTACCTGCTGACCCAGTGTAAGATCAATACCGAAGCATGTTGCGATAAAGATAGAGCATACACCCTGATAGATCGCTGTACCGTCCATATTGATTGTCGCACCCAAAGGCAGTACAAAGCTCGCTACGTCTTTCTTGGCACCCAGTTTCTGTACACATTCCAGGTTCAGAGGCAGTGTACCTACGGAAGAAGCACTGGAGAATGCAAACATGATCGCAGGCAGCATACCTTTAAAGAACTGCACAGGGCCAATACCGCCCAGCACTTTTACCGTTGCGGAATATACGATAATCATATGCAGGATATACGCAATATACGCTACCAGCAGCACTGTAAACAGATCACCCAGTACCTCAGGTCCGTTTTCAGCAACAACAGGTGTGATCAGACAGAATACACCGATCGGGCTCAGCTTGATGATCGCATCCATAACGAACATGGAAACCGCACTTGCACTTTCCACAAACTGTGCAAAGGGCTTGCCCTGTTCCCCCACAGCAATCGTACCAAAGCCGAAGAACAGCGCAATCACGATTACCTGCAGCATATTCGCATTTACCATAGGAGCCACTGCATTGCTGGGGAAAATATCCACGATTGTCTGAATGAAGCTAGGTGCTGCCGCTGCTTCATACTGCAGGCCGGAAGTTGTCAGTTCATTGAAGAATCCTTTGAATGTATTCGCCATTACCAGACCAATCAAAACCGCAACCGCAGTTGTACACATATAGAATGCAATCGTTTTCATACCGATACTGCCGACTTTTCTCATGTCTTTCATGGAAATAACACCGGACATAATAGAGAACAGTACGATAGGTACTACGATAAACTTAACCAGATTCAGGAACAGTGTACCAAAAGGCTTGATATAGTTCACTGCGATTTCAGGCGTTTTCATCAGCAACATACCTGCTACGATACCAAGCACCAGACCCACGAAGATCCAGACTGCCAAGGGCAGTTTTTTCTTTTCTTTCGTCATAAAAAATCCTCCTATATTCAATTTTTCAAAAAAATACATACATCTTTTTTATTTTACAGCATCCATCCCACTTTTTCAACGCTTTCCTGAAAAAACCTGTGAAGACCTTAGGGGCTCTGCCCCCAATACCCCCGCGAGGGGGTCACCCCCTCGACCCGATTTGGCAAAAGCATCCGCTTTTGCCGAATAAATCCGACCTGCCCGCCGAAGGCAAATAAAAAGTTTCGGTCAAGCCTTTTCAAAGGCTTGTGGGGTGC
>CALASU010000187.1 GCA_937888765.1 uncultured Clostridia bacterium
CGTTCCTCTTCGATTTCCTGCTCCCCGCCATACATCACTGCACGGTATGTAGGGAAAATGCTTTCTTCCATACCGATCATGAATACATAAGGGAATTCCAGACCTTTCGCACTGTGCATTGTCATCAGAGAAACGGCTTCTTCCCCTTCATTGTAAGTGTCGATATCTGCCACCAGTGCCACTTCTTCCAGGAAACCTTCCAGTGTCGCTTCTTCGCCACGGCTCTGTGTATATTCTGTTGCCTTGTTTACAAATTCGTCAATATTCTGAATACGATTCAGTGCTTCATCTGTACCTTCCATCATCAGCTGATGCAGATAGCCTGTACGCTTCACAACAGCATCAATCAGTTCCGCTACGGAAAGGTCTGTAAAATCCAATCTCAGCTGTTCAAACATCTGGTAGAAGTCCTTGAATTTTGCAATTCTTGTTTTCAGAGAAGTGATCTCATCCAGATGTGCCAGTGCGCCATACAGAGAAAGGTTATTTTCCTCTGCAAAAGCCGCCAGTTTGTCCAGAGAAGTTTCCCCGATCCCTCGTTTGGGTACATTGATGATACGGCGCAGAGCAATCGTATCATTGGGGTTTGCCAGTACCTTCAGATAAGAAAGAATATCTCTGATTTCTTTTCTTTCATAGAAACGTACCCCGCCGAACAGGCGATACGCAATGCCTTTTCTTACCATCTGGTCTTCCACCATACGGGACTGTGCATTGGTACGATACAGAACCGCCATCTGATTGCGTTTTTTGCCCTGTTTTTCCAGTTCCTGAATCTTTTCCGCTACAAAACGGGATTCATCATATTCATTTTCCGCTTTATAGATATGCAGGATATTGCCGCTGTCATTTTCTGTCCAGAGTGTTTTGTCTTTTCTTGTCTGGTTGTTATGGATCACAGCATTTGCCGCTTCCAGAATTTTCTTTGTAGAACGGTAATTCTGCTCCAGTTTGATAACTGTCGTATTAGGGAAATCCTTTTCAAAGCCCAGAATATTCTGGATATTCGCTCCTCTCCAGCCATAAATGCTCTGATCATCATCGCCTACTACACACAGATTTTTATATTTATCCGCAAGCATAGCCACCAGCTCATACTGACTGCTGTTGGTATCCTGATATTCATCTACCATGATATAACGGAAGCGTTCCTGATATTTTTCCAGTACCTCAGGATGCTGACGGAACAGCAGTACGGTTTTATAAATCAGATCATCAAAATCCAGTGCATTGTTTTCTTTCAGCATTTTCTGATAGATTTCATATACTCTGGCTACTTTTGTACCTCTGAGATCCATTCTGTCTACTTTCTGGCTGTAGTCTTCCCAGCTTACCATCTCTTCTTTCAAACGGCTGATGGCAGAAATCGCCGCTCTGACAGAAAATGTCTTATCCATCACACTCATGTTCAGGCGTTTGAAGGCTTCCTTCATAATTTTTTCCTGGTCATCCCCATCATAAATGGAAAACTGATTATCATAATCCAGATGATGAATCTCTCTGCGCAGAATTCTTACACAGGTAGAGTGGAAGGTACTGATCCACATATCCCCTGCAGTGTTACCCACCAGCTTTTCCACACGTTCCCGCATTTCCTTCGCTGCTTTATTGGTAAAGGTAATCGCAAGGATATTCCAGGGCTTAATACCGATTTCCAGCATATGCGCCATTCTGACAGTCAATGCACCTGTTTTGCCGCTGCCTGCCCCTGCAAGGATGAGTACAGGGCCTTCTGTCTGCAGAACTGCTTTTTTCTGCATATCGTTCAGTTGTTCAAATCCAACCATAGTTCATACTCCTATCCATTAGAACAGGGCTGATTTGGCATTTCCAAACCAGCCCTGATGCTTGTTCTGATTATTCCTGTTCTTTTTTTGCTTTCACACGATCGATCGCCAGTTTATAGCCATCTGTACCATAATGCAGGCAACGGTTCACGCGGCTAATGGTAGCCGTGGAAGCCCCTGTTTTTTCCGCGATCTCAACATAGGTTCGCTTT
>CALASU010000188.1 GCA_937888765.1 uncultured Clostridia bacterium
CATGAGGTGCTCCACAACATCGACCGGGTGGGCCCGGAGATGTGGATGGCTCCCGGCATGTGCGGCTCCATGTCGGGCAGCGTGCCCACCAACGTGGGCCAGCCCCGCATCCGTGTTTCTTCCATCATCGTTGGCGGCAAGGGAGGTGCCTTATGACATATGAATCCTATCGTGACGCGCTGCTGAAGATCGCTCTGGAACAGGGCTGCAGCGACGCCGAAGTGTTTGCACAGGAAAGCAACGAATTTTCAGTAGAGGTCATGGAGCAGCAGATCGACAGCTATTCGGTGAGCCGCAGCATGGGTCTCTCTGTCCGCGTCTGTCTGGAGGGCAAGGACGGCTATGCCTATACCGAGCTGTTTGAAGATCCCGAAGGTCTGGTTGCCCGCGCCATGGACAATGCCCGTGCCGCCGAGACCACCGATGTACACCCCATGCAGGGCGCTGTCGATTATCCGGCCGTCACCCTGCCGGAAAATCCCCTGGCAAAGCTGTCCGATGCCGAGCGCATCGACCTTGCCATGAAGCTGGAACAGCTGGCACTGGAAGCGGCACAGACAAGGGCGCAGATCAATAAGGCGAATCACAGCAGTGTGACATCAGGGAGCGGCGGAGGGAACTCGAAGAAAACAACGAATGAAGATGTTACACCTGTTGCACCTGCCGAAATGACTGTGACAAATCAGGATAATGGGGCAGCTATCTATGTTCCGGGATTACGCTGGGTTTCTTATTCTGAATTGAATAAGATGGTTGAGGCAGGAACTGTGCAGGAAATTGTAAATGGTTCCAAAGTAACATATAAGAAAGTTTGGTGATAGATATGGGCAGAGATTCATCGGCGAAAAGTTTTTTGCAGAGAAAGATTGCGAATAGCAAAGGTGCGTATAACCCCAGGACTGGCAAATTAAAAAAAGATGAAGAACCCTATATCCCCAAGCAGAAAGAGGTAAAAGAGGCGGCGAAATCCGCCTCTTTTTTGAAAAATCTGACAACGGGGGTAAGTCCAAGGGTTGAAGTTGTGAAAGATACGGGGGCAAGGAAGATTCCGCAGCAGCTGAAAACGCTGCAAACAGCAAGAGAGGCAGCAAAGGCGAATGTGCCGAAGATCAATACGGATAATCCGACAAAAAACAGGATTCTTTCTGCACTGACAGGAAAGCCTGATCTTACAGATATGACGAAAAGTACAGCGGCAGATGAAAAAACGCGTCTGTATGAAACAAATGATAGTCTTTTGAGTGGGCAGGAGATTCTGAAGAAGTATCAGTATGTGGCTGACGATCAGGATATGGATTACGATACGCTGAAAAGAGCAGCTAAAAACGGTATGAAGACCATAAGCAAGGTGCTGAAGGAAGACAACAGCATGACTACCTACAATACTGTGACAAAGCTGCAAATGCAGTTGCAGAGCAGACTAAAAAGCGGTTCGCTTGCTGCAGGCTTTCTGGACAGCGTAGGCGGCGATCTGATGAGCGTTGCAGCTAAAGCCAGCGGGAACCAGGCAATGCAGGAGCAGGCAAAAGTGACACGAGAGCAACTGAAACAGATGAAAGAAAGTAATCCGATATGGGGCACAGCAGGTGCGCTAACGGGAGAACTTGCAAAAGCCGGAGCAGGATATGCGACGATCGGCAAGGCGGCAGAAAAGGCAGCTCTAAGAGGTATGGCAAGTCTGGGAATGAAAGGCACAAAGGCGAAGGCTGCGGCGGCATTGCTGGCACAGCAGACGGCGGATACAGTTGTGAATACACCGATCACAATGCTGGCGGGAGCAGCTGAAGGAAAGAGTAAAGAGGAAATCAGCAAAGATATCGGGAAGCAAATAGCGATGGATGCGGCTTTTAATGCAGGACTTGCAGGCATTGGTGCCGCAGGGAAAGCGTTGAAAAGGGGATCTAAAAGGGATACCCCTGCAGCTGATGCAATTACAGTTACACCCCTTAAAGAGAATGTGAATAAAGCAGAGGATACACAGCCTTCCATTCAGAATCTG
>CALASU010000189.1 GCA_937888765.1 uncultured Clostridia bacterium
TGATTATCATGCGACAGGCGAAAATGTGACAACATGGAGTGACAGCCGCTATATCTATACCAAAACAGACCTGTATCACATTCATAGAGCAGGGCGCATGGAATTTGAAAACATCCCTCTGGATGCGTCAGAAAAAATGCGAGATGATTTGATGGATGCACTGGAACCCTTCTATATCGACAAGAAGCGTCCCTTTGATATGGGGTATCTGAGTGGTTTTCTGGCTGAAAAATACAGCTATGAGCCCAAAGACCTATATGAACGCATGACACAGCGTATCACACCGGGGGTAGAAAATATGGCAGGGGAAGGCAGAGCCTATGACCGTATCTACGGTGTAAGATGTCATACCGAATTTTCCTCCGATCAGCAGACCTATATGCTTTTGCCTGTGTGGATGCTGATGAGTAAATATCAGGATAAAGAGTATCTGTTTGCCATGAATGGACAGACAGGTAAGATTGTCGGAGAATTGCCCGTTAGCAGCGGTCAGGCGTGGAAATGGTTCTTCATTATCTTCAGTATCTGCTTTATCCTCAGTGGTACGATCGCCATGTTCTTGGGAGGTGGATTCTGATGAAAAAAGGAAAAACGTTTCTTTTGTTCCTTGTGCTGTATCTGGTAAGCTTTGCCTTCCCTGCCTTTGCAGGGCAGCAGAAGGTATTTGACTATGCGGATTTACTGACAACAGAAGAAGAAGCCGAGCTGCAGCAGAGGGCAGAAGCGATGGAAAATGAATGGGCAATGGATCTGGCGTTTCTGACAACCTACGATACAGAAGGCATGTCTGTGCGGGAATACGGCGCACAGTTCTATATCGAACAGGGGCTGGGCGTTGGTGCAGAGTATGACGGTGTGATCTTTGTTGTGGATATGACTTCCAGAGAAGCACAGATTGTGACAAGCGGCAAAGCCATCCATGTTTTCACGGACTATTATCTGGAAAAAATGTGGAATAACATGCAAGGTGATTTTGTCGAGGGCGATTACTTCCGGGGCATGGAAACGCTGGTTGACAGCATGAATGATTATAATGCGGAATATCAGAAATATCTGACAGACCCTGACTCTGTTTCCGAATACGAAGCGGAAATGAGCGAAGAAGGTGTATCCGGCATCCTGCTGATCGGTGCATTCCTCTTTTCCTTGATTGTGGCGGCGGTTTCCGTTGCGGGCATGAAACGGGCAAGCAAAACTGTGCGCCCTTATACTGCGGGGGAAGCATATCTCAAACAGAATGGCTTCTATCTTTCCACGGATAAGGACATTTTTGCCAATACACACACAACGATGGCACCCATTCCCAGAGAGCACGATGACGGCGGCTCCTGGGGCGGCGGTTCCACCACATTCAACAGCGGCGGACGTACCTTTGGCAGCGGCGGGGGCAGCTTCTAAGTGCTGCCATACATTGACTTTTCCAAGATAGGATGCTACT
>CALASU010000190.1 GCA_937888765.1 uncultured Clostridia bacterium
CAGACAGAATCACTCATTTTAATTTGCACTAAATCTTGACATAGGACCAAGGATTAAGTACTTTTGAAATCACCCTTCATTCTGTTTTCTCAAAATCAGATTCAGCCAACGCTCATCGCCTCGACCCTCCCGAACATCACCTGTGATCCATTGTTCTTCAACCTCAAAATCATCTATGTCTTTCAACACCTTTGCAAATGTATCTTCTGTCATATCAATAAAATAGCGTCCGTTTCTTTTTCCTTCAAAAGTCCCATATTTAAAAGATACATAGGCAATCCCATTTCGTTTCAACGCAGTGCTCATTTTCTTCAGCACATCTTTTAGTTCAGCAGCTGTCAAATGCAGAATTGACGAACAAGCCCAAATGCCATCATATTTTTCCTGTTCCTTTAGCTCCTGAAACAACATTTGCTTCACTTTGATACCTGTATATCTGCTCGCCGCATAGCACATTTCAGCAGAACCATCAGCCGCTTCCACAGAATACCCCTGATCCAAAAAATATTTTGTATCACGACCTGATCCGCAGCCAAAATCCAAAATCAAAGCATCTTTTTTCAATTTACTTAAAAATAAATTCTGCACACTGCTGAAATCAACATCTCTTGTTTCGTTGATAAAAACTTCTGCATTTTCATCATAATACATCAAGGTTTCTTTCATGTAGCTACAGCTCCTCACGATCATTGTAAACTAGATTCTTATACTATTTTCTCTCTAAAAATCTTACTCTCTGCCAGCAAGATTTTTCAGCGTATCTCCTGCAATACGGTATACTGTCCAGTCCTTCATGGGTTCAGCTCCCAGAGAACAGTAAAAATCAATGCTGGGCTTATTCCAGTCAAGGCACCACCATTCCAGTCTGCCACAACCTCTTTCTACTGCAATCTGCGCCAGCTTCTTCAGCAATCCCTTGCCGTAGCCTTTTCCACGATACTCAGGCTTTACATACAAATCTTCCAGATAAATACCAGCTCTGCCAAGAAATGTAGAAAAATTATGGAAAAACAAAGCAAAACCAACCTCTTTACCATTTTCCAGTACAAAAATAATTTCCGCCTTATTTTTTTCGAAAATCCATTCTTTCAGAATCTCCTCTGTTGCAATAACTTCATCCAACATTTTTTCGTACTCCGCCAGTTCTTTAATAAACTGTAAAATTAACGCTGTATCACTTTCTTTTGCATATCTGAAACATAATTCTTCCATATTTATTCTCCCTGTTACTGAATTTATCTTTTATGCCTTATTGCTCAAATGTCTTTTCCAGGCACACCAGTTTCACGCCTTCAATACCGTTAAACACACAGGAAACGATTCCAACTTCAATGTACCCCTGTTTTTTGTACATGGCTCTTGCAACCGTATTCCGTTCATTCGTATCCATACGCAGATAAGGACAGTCATTTTCAGCGGCATATTCCTCATAGAACTTCACAAACTGACTGCCATATCCATGCCCAAAAGCATCTGGCGCAACTACAAGCGTATGTAATACCATTACCTTTTCTGCAGGGGCATCATAAGACCACACCGCATCCTTATATTCCTCAACCTGTATCTGATTGATCTTTGCAGATGCAACAATTCTACCATTTTCCTCCAGAACAAACAGATCCCCTGCATCAATAGAATCCTCTGCTGTTTTGCGTGTCGGGTAAACATCCCGCACCCAGCCAATCGTAGTCAATCCTGCTTCTTCTCCATCATGGATCGCCTCATAAATCGCTGTAATCGCGTCCACATCAGATAATACTGCTTTACGAAACATATCAGTCACTTCCTTTTCATTCTATCCTCAAACACATTTACAGACGCTTCTCAATCGCTTTCCAGGAGTGTGTCGTCAGACAGCTCTTTTCCAGATCCTGATTCATTTCTTCCCACAGGCAATATGGCATTGTCATAGAAAGATAGTTTGCTAGTGCTTCCCTTCGCTGAGAAATATCAAACAACCCCATGATTACCTTTGGTTCTTCCTGCTCCATCTGTTGTGCCGCATACAAAATCGAGTGACACGCCGCACCAAAAGGCGCCAGTGCACTTGTTTTCTGCCCATTATGGAAGCCCGTCTGGGTCACTAATGCAGAAATCTGGTCAGGATTTGCAAATACAAATACCAGATCGGGTGTACCGATTTCTTCCCATCTGCTCAACGGTGCAAATACGATCCGAGGATATGCCTTTTCGGAATATGGCATCTGCTCCCGCCATGCCAAAGCCTGCTCTTCTGTACAAAAAAAACGTTCTCCTTCTTTTAAAAATAGCGGCATATCCGCAGGTGCATTTTCACCATATCCCTGAGACAGCATCTTGTGAATCATAGGATTCCTTCTGCTAAAGCCATCTCCAAAGCAGCACCCTACCGCGCCGCCTGCACAGTTACAGCTTTCTTCATCCATAGAAATCACTTTTCCCTTTGCCGCCGCCATCAGTAAAGGTACTACACAGTTTCTTGTTTCTGCAGCAGGTGCAAAATCACAGACCGCTTCTGTATTTGCAAAAAAGATACCAATAGGTTCCATATCCAAATGTAATCGTTCTGCCAAAGTCTTACTCATATAATCCCCTCCCTAAAGTCGGTCATTTCCCATTTCCCTTATTTTATCATAAGATATATTCTAACCGCCACTTTTCCATAAAAAAATCAAACCCCATATATAAGGTTTGATTTTCTTATGGTTTATAATCGTTATTTAAAGCCCACTTTTTGCAAATGTTCTTCCATCAAGCAGTTTCCATTCTATTCGACCATTTGCCGAGCGTCCCAATACCACCGATGCGGCTGCTGAGATACTTAGAAATTCATAATCTTTCACGAAAATATCATTTACAATAGTCCCGTCTTGCATGAGCTGTTTCCTTAAATTTGAATACCCATCTTGAAAACTTTCCATTTCGCTGGAAGCAATTTTACTATCTTTCTTCACCACAAACGCCTCATTATCTTTGGGATAGCCCTTTGCATTACAGCCACGTCCTGCCAGCCAGAATTGTTGTTCCGCATCATCCGCACCCTGCACTGCATCTAACTCCCACTCTTTTGCGAAAAGTTTCTGCAGCTCCTGCTGTCTTTTATTTACAACTGCAGGAGTCCAATCATCTTCCGTAAGCACCTGCGTTGTCAAAGCATAAGAAGATACCCCATTCTTTGTTTGAAAATACTTCTCTTTCTTTTCAGCAAAATCAAAATTCTGTGCAGACGAATTCTTCTTTCTTGTCAAAGGCACCAAATTTGCAATTCTATGTACCCAATATTTTCTATCCTGCACATCAGTCCAGACTTTCAGCCAATGACTAGCTGCATCCGGATTCTGTGGCAGTACATGTTCAATCGTAAATACCTTTGACTGATATGTTGCTGCACAATCACTTACGAAGGAATCCAAACGCTGAATAATATAATTTCTTCTTTGTGCTGTCATTGTATAGATTTCTCCATTCAATGCATCTCTGAACTGCGCCTTTTCCCATTCTGTCAGCTCGATATTCTTCAACGGATCTGTAAGAGAAGTATCCGGTCTGTTTTCCATTTCCACAAGAAGCCATTTATACCGATCCATTCGATGATTCACATCTCTTGCTGTAACCATTAAATAAGAAGCCAGTCGTTCCAG
>CALASU010000191.1 GCA_937888765.1 uncultured Clostridia bacterium
TTGCCCTCAAACTCCCACCAAGGGGGTAACCCCCTTGGATCCCTATTTGCAAAAGCATTCGCTTTTGCCGAAAAATTTCAAGTTATCCGCCGAAGGCAAATAAAAGTTTTTGTCTCACTTTTTTCAAAAAGTGAGTGGGGTGCAGGGGCAAAGCCCCGCAAATCTACCCCAAGCGGGTTTTTGAAGGGGTGTGGGGGAACTTTTCCCAAGAAGAAAAAGTTCCCCCACTTTTTTATTTTTTACCTTACCATCTGACAAGTATATGCGTTAATTAAATACGGTTCTTCTTCTTCCATCAGATAAATTCGATAAAACGGCTCAAGTCCCACTGTCAGAAGTCCATCTCCCGCAGTATTCCCGCTTTCCGTCAGAGCATAGCCCAATTCAATCCGATGAATCGTCGCTTCATAGTCATGATCTTCTTTCCGCCATTCCCGCATGAAAGTCAAGAGGGCTTCATCCGAATAACAGATATCCTTTTTTTCCCCCTGATAGCCCTGAATCGGACAATAATCGAATGTAATTTTACGAATCCCCGCATTTGTCACAAATACGGAAAAGGTATTTGAAAATACTTTATCCTGTTTATATGTCCCGCAGAAAAGCACCTCAAATCCATTCTCTCTTTCCTGCACGGTCGCATCCTCATATGTACCAAAGAAATGCTCCGTTCCCTCCAGAAACTCCTTTGCCGTCTGCAGGGCTTCACTGCGTTCCAGACCTTCTTTTCCCATCAGCACATCGGTATCTTCCCATATGCCCTCTGAACCACGCAGGGTAAGGGAAGCACCCTCTTTGCGATAAATCATGGCATCGCCCTTTCGGATAGCTGTCGTTTTGTGACTGCCGAAAAACAGACGCTCCATTGTTTCCTTACTATAGGACGGGATTTCACCCACCATACGGGGCATAGGTGCAAATTTCGTCAGAATATCCGTATACATCGTAATGCCATTACGGGAAAGCACTTCAAAAATCGCCCGTTCCTGTGCAGAGGTCATCACATTTTCCTGCTGCTGTTTATAATTCAGTCCCGCCAGTGCAATATTCAAAAGCACCAGCAGCACAATCACAAATTGCTTTGCTCTGCCCCACTCCATGACGATTTCTCCTTTCTCCGCGTTTTTTTATTTTTTATCTATTTCTTCATCCTTATTCCCCTACAGAAACCCCTGTCAGATCCCGTTCCTGCTCGGTATCCACCACAAAGGTATAGTCATACAGCGTCACAAACCATTTCAGCCGCTTTTCACCTGTCAGATCCACATAATACCCAAGGGAAATGTTTTTTACATCCGTAATATCCTTATCTTCTACAATTGCCTGATAGGTTTTGTTTGCATCGTCCAATGCATCAATAAACTGTACATTGATCTGTTCTGTTCTTTCCGGCGCAAGCGTAAAGTTAGCCGCATAACGGCGGTATTCCTTCACCGTCTGATTTCTCAGCGTCACTTCAATCGCGTGTTTCAACCCGATACGGTCACGCAAGGACTGCGACAGATGTACAGGCAGATCATTCACTGCATAGTCAAAATAATAGATGATTTCATTATTGATGGTTCTTTCCACATCTGCCAGATAAATATCTGTCTGCAAAGAGGTATCATTTTTTAGGAAATTGCAGGAAATCTGATAGCCCTCCAGAAGCCCTGTCCGCTCTTCTGTGCCGTAATTTTCATAGCTGAAATATTCCAGTACACGCTCTGCCGGATGATATTTGACTACTGTTTCGCTGTCACTGAAGGTAAAGGTGCCGTCTGCATCTTTTTCGCTCCAGTCTACAGAGAAATTACGGAAAAACTGTTTTACCGTATTTTCCAGAGCAGAACGGTTTGTTTTGCCGTCTTTCTCAAAGGCATATTCCTGTTCCAAAGGGGCATATTCATACGGCAGCCATGCCCACTGCGGCAGGAACAGATTGCGCCACAGCACAGATGCACTCGTACGCTGTCCCGTAGAGATATACCGCATACCGCCGTCCTCTGCTTCCAGTACATCATACAGTGTTTTTGCCGCACCGCCCGCTTCGCCCTCAAAGAGGATACATTCATTCGTATCCGAGTTTACAAAATACGCCTGACTGTCTTCTCCCATATGACGGGCAGGAATCAGCGTAATATAATCAAATCGTTCCAGACGATTGCCTGCTTTGGTTTCCGCATAGCTTTGCAGATATTCCTCCGAGGCAACCATAAAGTCATACTGCATGACCAGACAGCGTTCCTGCAGAATTTCTTTCCAGTCGGCTGTGCTTTTCGGCGGCATGGTGTCATTCTGTCTGAGAATCTCACCCAGCGTTTCATTTGCGATTTCCACTACGGCACTTGTCCCCACCTGATCGGGATAATGCACAGAAAAAATGCCTTCTCCCTCCCCGATGGCATATCGGGTCGCCAGCAGCACATCGCCGTCTGCTTCTTCTTCCTCTTTAAACAATTCTTCTTTCAGCATATAAAAAAAGTTATGACTGCTTGTTCCTTCCAGCCATAACTCTCCTGTCTGATAAATCGCAGTTATGACCAAAGCAACAATGACAAAATTCGTAATTTTGTATATTTTCATCTGATCCACCGCTTTTTTCTATATTTTATTATTTTATTTTTTCCGTTTATCTTAAATTGGTATGCAGTCCGGGCAGAGCAATCATGCGCTGCAGCTGCTTCTTCACAGTCTTGGAGACACGTCTGATGACAACTTCTTCCTGTACGGTTTCTTCGCCGTCTTCCACAGCTGTCAGTGTGATATAGTTATTGCCCTTTTCCAGAGGCAATGTCGTGCTGAATAACCCCATAGAGCCTACTGTAATTGTATCCTCATAGATTTCCACAGCTTTTCCCCAGTGGTTCAGTCTGGACACTGTAAAGGTGATCTCTGTATCAGGAGCCGCTTCGCCATACACAATGCGGCTGTCGTCAAATGTGGATTCTGCCGCGTCCATTTCCAGATTCAGTCCACTGGAAATATTCACAGAGGATGCAAATGCACTGACAGGTGCAGCACAAACAGACATAGCCAACAACATTGCAACGCCTTTCTTTTTCCATGCTTTCATACCTGTCACCTCCGCTCTTTCCAATTTGTTCCAACTGTACTATTTCCCATTCTATGATACCCATAGTATACACCTGAAACATTACAGTTGTGTTACAGCCGCCTTACAGTTTCCTAACATTCTGTGTATACAGGAAAAAGCGGTCGTGTTCCTGTATCTGCACTGTTATTCACCGTCCAGAGGCTGTTCAGCGGGGCGTTCCTTTAAAAACCACATTGTCATGGTCGTACCCTTGCCATATTCACTTTCTGCCGTCAGCTTGCCGCCGTGGCTTTCCATGATTTCCTTTGCAATGGCAAGCCCAAGCCCTGTGCCGCCCATAGCACGGCTTCTTGCCTTATCCACTCGATAGAATCTTTCAAAAATACGGGGCAGGTCTTCTCTTGTAATCCCCATACCCGTATCTTTTACAGAAACCTTATAATACTGCTTATCTTCTGTAATATAAATACGAATCGTCGCCTGTTCCAGACTGTATTTGATGGCATTTGTAACAATATTATTCACTACCTGCCCGATTCTGTCACGGTCAGCCTGAATCACTACAATGCTGTCATATGGTTCAAAGCTCAGCTGCTGATGCTTCGCTTCTGCATGAATCTTATTCTGTTTTACTGTCTGGCTCAAAAATTCATTCAATTCGATTTCTGTAATATCGAGATGTACCTGTTTATTATCAAATCGTGTCAGCTGCAGCAGGTCACGCACCAGAAACGCCATACGGTCAGCTTCATTGTTTACAATCGTCAGGAATTCCGTTGCAATTTCGGGATCTTCCATCGCCCCGTCCAAAAGGGTTTCCGTATAGCTTTTTACCGTTGTCAGCGGTGTTCTCAGTTCATGGGATACATTGGCAACAAATTCCTTTCGCATATCGTCCAGTTTCTTCTGTTCTGTGATATCCTGCAGAACGACCACAACGCCCTCCATTTTGCCCTCTGCACCGTAAAACGGTGTAAAATTGGCATTGATGAACTGTTTGCCAACAGGGAAAATAACTTTCTTGGAGGGTTCTTTTTCAATATCCAGATAAACAGAGGAACTGATATCATACGCCCGTATGAACTGCGGAAAATTCAGATTCATCTGTTCCAGACCGAGCATATCCCCTGCCGCCGCATTGGCAAGCATCAGATCGCCGTTTTTACTGAAAGAAATAACGCCGTCACTCATATTGTGCAGCAGGATTTCCAGTCTGTTTTTCTCTTTTGTGATCTCAGACATATTTTTTGCCAGTTCTTCCGCCATATAGTTAAAGCTACTGGTCAGCTGCCCGATCTCGTCACTGCTTCGCACCCGAATACTCTGGTTCAGCTTCCCTTCTGCCATGCCCTTTGCACTCTTTGTCAGTGCCAGAATGGGCACTGTCAGCGTCTGGGCAAACACATAGCCCATGATGGTTGCCAGAAACAGCGCAATCGCCACCGCTATCACGATGGTTCTTGTGGTCTGATCCATACTCGCCTGCATATCGCCCGCATCCAGTCGGGTATAGATGATATAGGAAATATTGTTATCTTCTCCCCGCACAGGCACAGCAAAACTCATCCATTCCTTTAACAGCCCGAAAGAGTCTGTGCTTTTCTTCTGTGTGGAGAAAGAGGTCATGCCGTTCATAGCGGCAATGATCGCCTGATCAGTATATTCGGGATAAGGGGCATGCAGCTCCGTTGTGGAAGCAATGGTATCCCCATCCGCATTTAAGATATTCCCCTGAATCCCGACAGCATTTGTCACGGTTCTGAGGAGATTTTCCTGAAAGTCCTCAGGGCCGCCTGCCTCGATGACCTGTTCATTGATTTTTTCTGCATATAGCTCCAGCTCACTTCTGGACTTGTCGATTTCAATATTGCGAAGGCTCAGCAGGATATATGTCCCGCTGACAATCATCACAATCAGAACCAAGCCCAGATACATCACAATGAGCTTCCATTTTATACTACGCAAACGCTTCTACCCCGCATTTCTCAGCAATTAAAATAATATCCAACGCCTCTTTTTGTCAGAATATATGCAGGCTTGCCGGGGTCATCCTCAATTTTTTCACGCAGACGGCGAATTGTAACGTCTACAGCACGCATATCTCCATAATACTCATAGCCCCATACCTTTTCCAGCAGGATTTCTCTGGAAAATACCTGCCCTTTCTGTGCAGAAAGAAATTTCAAAAGTTCAAATTCCCGCAGAGTCAGATCCAGTGTTTTACCGTCTTTACGCACCTCATAGCGTTCGGGGTTTACATCCAGTCTGCCAAAGTTGCCGTCGGGTACTGCCTTTTCCTCCGCAGGCTCTTCCCGCAGAACAGTTTTTCTGAGGTTCGCCTTAATACGTGCCATCAGTTCCCGCACGCCGAAAGGTTTTGTCACATAATCATCCGCACCAAGCTCCAGACCAAGCACCTTATCCACTTCTTCTGCTCTGGCTGTCAGCATGATGATCGGGGTATTTTTCTTTTCCCGAATTTTTTTACAGGCTTCATAGCCATCCATTTTCGGCATCATAATATCCAGTAAGATCAGATCGGGATTTTCAGAAAACGCCTTTTCCACGCCTTCTTCCCCGTCTGCCGCCTTAATCACCTGATACCCTTCCTTTTTCAGATTAAAGGCAATGATATCCGCAATATTTTTTTCATCATCTACAATCAAAATCTTTCTGTCCATTTTCACATCTCCCCTCGGAAATCTTTCAATGAAAATCAATTCTCTATCTTTTTTATTATACTAAAAAAAGCGGGCAAAGTAAAGAATCCCGCCTTTTATGATAGCTTCTATGCCTCCAGCGGCAAAGAAAAACCCTCGGGTTTTCCGAGGGTTTTCAAAGCATTCTGCTTATGTATCAATATTTGTCGTCGCCGCCCACAAATTCACTGCAGATAGGTTCCATATAATTATCTGCAGGGAAAGAAGGGATGCTTGCAGGTCTGATTGCAGGTTTTGCAGGTTTTACAGGTGTATAGTCTTTCTTGGGAGCACCTACTCTGCCGTCACCCTGATAACGGATGAATTTACCTGTCATTTCTTTCAGGATATTTGCCTGGCTTGCCAGTTCTTCACTTGCTGCAGCAGATTCTTCACTTGTTGCAGAGATTGTCTGTGTTACAGCGGAGATCTGGTCAATACCAACGCTGATCTGTGTGATACGGTCAGCCTGTTCTTCTGTAGCCTGAGAGATTTCCTGTACTTTCACAGCTACGCCTTCTGCTTTTTCAACAACTGCCTGCAGGGCATGTGCTGTATCGTTTGCATTTGCGATACCTGCCTGTACTGCATTCATAGAATTTTCAATCAGAGTTGTTGTATTTTTCGCCGCTTCTGCAGATTTCTGCGCCAGATTTCTTACTTCATCCGCTACAACAGCGAAGCCTTTACCTGCCGCACCCGCACGAGCTGCTTCTACAGCCGCATTCAATGCCAGAATGTTTGTCTGGAATGCGATATCGTCGATTGTTTTGATGATTCTGTTGATTTCGTTGGAGCTTGTTTCAATGTCGTTCATCGCCTGCATCAGAGAGTTCATGTGTGTATTACTTTCTTCGATGCCTGCCATTGCTTCTGTTGTGATACCGCTTGCATAGTTTGCATTTTCGGCATTCAGTTTAACCTTGCCTTCCAGTTCGGAAATAGCCGCTGCCAGTTCTTCTACGGAGGAAGCCTGTTCTGTTGCGCCCTGGCTCAGTGCCTGTGCGCCGCTTGCTACCTGGTTTGCACCGCTCATCAGCTGTTCAGAAGTATTGTCGATCTGTTCAACCGTTGCGTCCATTGTATCACGGATATAACGCATACCTTTCAGAATTTCTTCATATTCGCCAACATAGATTTCTCTGTATTCGGTAGCTGTATTGAAGTTACCGTCCCCCAGATCATGCCCCAGTCTTACGATATCAGGAACCATTTTCTGCATCATATCAACCAGACCTCTAACACTGTCTGCCATCATACCGATTTCATCGCCGGACTGGTGTTTGATCTCGATATCCTGCAGGTCACCGTCAACCAGCTTCTTCATAACTCTTTCAACCTTTTTGATAGGTCTTGTGATACTGTTTGTCAGTGCCTTTACAAAGACAGCAATGACTGCGAACATAATCAGAATAACAATCAAAATCATGATCATAGCTGCTTTTTTTGCTGCTTTCGCATTCTCATGACGTACTTGAACCGCTGCGTCTACTTCATCATGCAGCTCCTGCAGACCTGTAATAACCTTTTCATATGTAGGTACAAAAGAGTCGTGGTAAATATCATACGCACGGGCATTGCCTTCTTCTGTAAATTTCCATGCTTCTGTCATGATCTGCTGACGGATCGTTGCTGCTGTATTCAGATCTGCATTGATCGCATCAACCTGAGACTGATACTGAGGTGCCAGCTTTACAAATTCTGCCAGAGCAGTATCAATGCTTTCACGTTCTGCAATCAGTCCGCTTTCCACTTCAGACAGCTCCGCACTTGTCATAACGATGGTTGTTTCCAGTGCACGCTTTTCTACTGCCTGTACCGAACGTCTTGCCGTCCACAGATTGTCAATCGCAGGAATGGTTGTTTCCGCATAGATGTCCGCTACAGTTTCCATCTTATTTACCCCCGCGAGCCCTGCAAAACCGATCAGCAGTGCCATGACCAGCATGATCCCGAAGGTGAATAGGATCTTCCCTGTCATTTTTACATTCTTCATATCATTTCCCCCTTTACAACGTCTGTATGCCTCCTGACATACCTTCTCCCGAAACAGCATCTGACTCTCTTACAATTCACACTGTTTCCTTATGCCTGCCTGTATCCTTCATAAACAATTACGCCGCAAACCATTGTCTTTGCTTAATAATTGCTGCTTAAAATACGGGTTGGTATTTCTTTACTCTTCCTTTACCAATCCTTTACTCCGTTTTTAGTTTAACATAGACATTTGTTTTTTACAACAGATTCCATAAAAACTTTTTGTATTTTTTTCTAAATTTTCACTATCTATAGTAATATCGTCTAATCTTACGTTTGCAATAGAGGTTTTTCAATAAAATTTTTAAATCAATGCAAGAAATTTATCAAAAATATACAGTATTTGCATATAAAAGCAAATTTGACTTGTCAAAAATGATAAAAAATGATATGGTTGAAAAAACAAATGTCTACACATATACAATGCAGGAGGGATTTTCCTATGGGTAACAAAAACAAAGTCATTGCAGGGGACTATCAGGGCGCAGATGTAACACTTACAAACGGTAAAGTCGTGCTTGCCATCAGCCTCGGCAATATGATCATCCTCAATAAAACAACTGTAAAAGCATA
Organism: uncultured Clostridia bacterium; assembly: GCA_937888765.1. Classification (GTDB taxonomy): domain Bacteria; phylum Bacillota; class Clostridia; order Lachnospirales; family Anaerotignaceae; genus Anaerotignum_A. The sequence continues at coordinate 8,347 of CALASU010000191.1, forward strand.
TGAACTGAAAGCACAGAGCAGAACGTATACAGTTGCCGTTGATTTCAATAACGGCAAGAAGAGTCTGCTGGAAATGGACGAAAAACTGTATAAAACACTCGTTGCAGAACTTCTGTGATCTTTTGAGGGCGTTGCCCTCAAACTCCCACCAAGGGAGTCACTCCCTTGGAACCCGATACGCAAAAACTGCATTTTTGCAATACCAATCATTATATAACATCAAAACCCCCTCTTCTGAGGGGGCTTTACTTTTTCGGCTTCTTCTGTTATAATGAAATCAAAGTTAAGTGGGATGACCGCCGCCAGGCGGCTAACTCCTTGGATTTTAATAGTTTTAAATAAACCGTCTTAATCCGTGGAAAGATTAGTGGGGCGGTTTATTTTTTTGTCCTGAAGTTCAGGATGGATACTACTAGAATCGCAAATGAGATCATCAAAGAGATTGCTTCATAAGTACTCATCATAATACCACCTCCCTCCTTAACTGTAAGGGAGGTTCGCCGTCCGCCACGGTCATCCGTGCCCCTATTATACACAAAAACCCGCCTTTCGACAAGGCGGGTCTTTTTATGCTTTTATGCTTCTGATTATTTCAGTCTTGCTTCCAATTCTGCTTTCTGTGCTTCATAGCCGGGTTTGCCAAGCAGAGCAAACATATTTTTCTTATATGCTTCTACGCCGGGCTGGTCAAAAGGATTTACGTCCAGCAGATAGCCGCTGATACCAACTGCTTTTTCAAAGAAGTATACCAGTGCACCGAAGTGGTATTCGTCCATTTTATCCATTTCGATCACCATGTTGGGAACGCCGCCGTCCATGTGTGCCAGCATTGTGCCTGCAAACGCCTTGCTGTTTACGAAGTGGATTTCTTTGTCAGCCAGGAAGTTCAGACCGTCGCCGTCCTGTGCATCAAAGGGAACCAGAGCCGCAGATTTGGGTTCTTTTACCCACAGTACTGTTTCAAAGAAGAAACGCAGACCATCCTGAATATACTGACCGATGGAGTGCAGGTCTGTGGAGAAGTTTGCTGTTACAGGGAATACGCCTTTGTGTTCCTTGCCTTCACTTTCTGCATACAGCTGTTTGAACCATTCGCCCAGGCTTGTCAGATGAGGTTCATAGTTTGCCAGAATTTCCACTGTTTTGCCCTGTTTGTAGAACAGATAGCGCAGTGCCGCATACTGATAGCAGATGTTTGCTTTCAGATCGGGATTCATGTATTCCTTTCTTGCATCCTGTGCACCTTTCATCACTGCATCCAGATCTACGCCTGCTACAGCCATAGGCAGCAGACCAACAGGTGTCAGTACGGAGAAACGGCCGCCAACGTCATCGGGGATTACGAATGTTTCGTAGCCTTCCTGATCGCACATTGTTTTCAGTGCGCCTCTTGCTTTGTCAGTTGTTGCAAAGATTCTCTTTGCCGCTTCTTCTTTGCCGTATTTGTCTTCCAGCATTTTTTTGAAGATACGGAAAGCGATAGCGGGTTCTGTTGTTGTACCGGATTTGGAGATTACGTTTACGGAGAAATCTCTGTCGCCCAGAATTGCCAGAATATCATTCAGATATGCAGAGCTGATGTTGTTACCCACGAAATAAATGTCGGGAGTATCTTTTTTCAGTTCATTGTAATAAGGTGTTTTGATAAAATCCAGAGCTGTTCTTGTGCCCAGATAAGAACCGCCGATACCGATAACGATCAGCACTTCGCTGTTGGCTTTGATTTTTTCAGCAGCCACTTTGATACGCGCAAATTCATCTTTGTCGTATACTTCGGGCAGGTCTACCCAACCTACGAAATCATTACCTTTACCTGTTTTGTTGTGCAGATCCTTGTGGCAGCGTTCTACATCTGCCTGCAGTGCATACAGCTCGTCCAGATTGATAAAGTCCCCCTGCAGGGAAAAAGAAATACCCATTTAAAAAACCTCCTCTTTTTATGAAACCGCTTTCTTGAGTTCTATTATCATACCACATCTTACAGATTTTAGAAATCCGCTTTCTGCACAAATTTAAAAAAAGAGCGACAAAGTCGCTCTTTTATCGCTTTTTTATTTTGTCCCTTTCAGAATGATTTCAGGCACTGCTTCCTGTATAATTTCTTTGGAAACCTCTTTTTCCTCCGTTACCACACCATTCACGCGAGTAATCTGGATTGTGCTCTTTTTCTGTCCTGCCTTGCCCTGCTGAATCACTTTCTGATAGCTTGCGGGTTTTGTATCATCATACTGTGTTTCATAGGTCTTTGGTTCAACTGCTGTCAGCACCTGCGTTTCCACAGATTTCACGGAAATCTTAGGCTTCTGCACGGGTACATTGATGACCTGTCCCACGCGGATGCTCTTTTGCAGATCTGCCCCGGGATTCAGCTCCAGCAGTTTTTCCACAGTGGTTTTATTTACTGTTGCAATACGGTACAGCGCATCGCCCGACTGTATGGTATAACTCTGCGTGGTTTCTGATGTAGATTCCAGAATGGAAACGGCATCCTCCTGCTTCATGATTTCTGTGGATTCTACAAATTCATTCACGATTTCCACATTTTCCAGCCAACCGATTTCTGCATTCTCTGCAATTCCTTCCGCAGGCAGCAGATCCGTCTGCACCTGCTTGAGCACTGCCTCAGCCTGCTCTTTATTCGCCAGCGTAGCCGCTTTGCCGCCGTCTACCATAATCAGTGCCGCATCCACCTTATAGGTTACCATATTACGCATCTTAGGCAGCAGATGCTCCATTGTGCAAACTGCCTGTTTATTTTTAGAGCCGATATGTACGCCCTCTGCACGGATTTCTTCGTTGATCTTTACCTTAGAGCCGACAATGCCCTCCAGCTGACTTTCCAGTGTCTGTACCAGATACTCTGCAGTAATCTTTTTCGTTTCCAGTACGCCGACCTGTTCCTGTCCTACAAAAACAGCCGTGCCGTTTTTTCTGACGCACATAAATATCAAAAACAGCACCGCAAAAATACCAATCAGATACAGCATCCTTCGTCTTTGTACAGGTCTTTTGCCGCCTTTTCTGACGCGCTTTTTCTGTCCCTGCCTTTTCTGCGGTTCTGGTTGTCTGCCTTGTCTTCTTTCTCTGTTTTCTCTGCTTCTGACAGGCTTACCGCCGCCATAATGCACTCTTTCTTCTCTTTTGGGAAATCTGGTTCTGTTTTCTGCCACCGGGTTTCCTCCCCTCATTTCTTCAAATTCTGACAAAAAGCCTATGATACTATTTTATGCTATCCCCTACAGGATTGCAAGCAAAAAAGAATTTCTTGAGGGCTTTGCCCTCAAACTCCCACCAAGGGGGTCACCCCCTTGGAACCCGATACGCAAAAGCATTCGCTTTTGCAATAAAAAAGAAGAACTCTTGAAAAGTTCTTCTTTCGTATTATTATTTATTTCTTACAAAACGCAGAATGGATTCTGTCTGATATTTAATATGACCCTGTGCAACGGAAGAACCTTCTTCTGCATCGTGGTTTTCAATCGCACGGATGATGCTTCTGTGGTGTGCTACGATTGTAGACATGGAGCTGTCATTTTTCGCCATTGCCATTCTGTAGCGGTACAGCTGGATACGCAGGTTTTTGAACATCTGGATCAGCTTGTCATTTTCAGTTGCTTCAAAAATCAGATCATGGAAATCTTCATCAATATCAACAAAGCGTTCCACATCGTTTTCGGATACTGCATGTTCAAAGTCTGCTTCCATTGCTTTCAGTTCCTGCAGTTTTTCCTTGCTCATTTTTTTACAAGCCAGAGAAGTTGCCAGACCTTCCAGTGCGCTTCTTACTTCCAGAATATCCACGATATCTTTTTCGCTCATATCCAGAACCTGTGCGCCTTTTCTGGGAACCAGTTCCACCAGGTTTTCCAGTTCCAGCATACGCAGTGCTTCTCTTACGGGTGTACGGCTTACGCCCAGTTTATCAGCCAGCTGATTTTCCATCAGTCTTTCACCGGGAACCAGCTTGCCTGTCAGAATCGCATCACGCAGTGTGTTGAATACCACGTCACGCAGAGGTAAATATTCATTTGTATTGATGTTAAATTTTGTATCAGCCATTTCTTACTTGCTCTCCTTTTTTCCGTTCTCTTGCTGTCTGATAAATCCGTGTTGCCACACATTCCTTCAGGGCAAATTCCCTTTTTACCTGTGCCGCCGCACGTCTTGCTCTTTCTCTTTCTGTAAACAGGGCAAATACTGTCGGCCCGCTGCCGCTCATCAATGCCCCCTCAGCCCCCAGCTCCATCAGGCGGTTTTTAATATCCGCAATCTTCGGATGCATGGGAATGGTAACTGTTTCCAGTACGTTGCATAATAAGTCGCCCATTCGGGAAACATTCTTTTCTTTCATCGCAGTCAGCATTGCTTCCGTGTCAGGATGCTTTTCCACTTCCTGCCATTTTAATCCTTTGTACACAGACACGGTCGATACGCTTACCGGAAGCTTCGCCAATACTACATAACAGTCGGGACAGGGAAATTCTACATCTGTCATAATTTCTCCGACACCTTCCGCCAGTACCGTTCCTCTGCGGATACAGTAAGGGATATCAGAACCCAGCTGTCCCGCCAGTTCCTCCAGTCTTTTCTGGGAAAGGCGCAGATCAAACAGACGATTCATCCCAACCAGTACCGCCGCACAGTCTGCACTGCCGCCCGCAAGCCCTGCTGCTACAGGGATGCGTTTATCCATTTCAATAAAAACCCCTTCTTTGATGTCAAAGGTTTCCCGCATCAGATTCGCCGCTTTCCACGCCAGATTTCTTTCATCTGTGGGCAGCCAGGGCAGGTTTGTTTTCAGCTTGATTTCAGGCTTCTGGATACGCTTCATATAGATCCCATCATACAGCGCGACTGTCTGCATAATGGTTTCCAGCAGATGATACCCGTCTTCACGCTTTCCTGTTACATCAAGGGTCAGATTTATTTTTGCTCTTGCTTTTAAACGTATTTCTCTCACGGTGATTCCCCCGTTTTTTCTATACTGTATACATATCTCTTTCATATTGTACCTGATTTCACACAAAGAAGCAATTGCCAACTTCCACAAAAAAAATACGAATTTCCATCAAAAGGTAGAAGCCTTGCAAAATAAGTCGGCTTTTGTCGTTTTTACAATTCCATTTGTCCTTCTGTAAAAACCGCCCGCACTTTTATTCCGTCCCTTTGTGCCATTTCTTTTTTTCTTTTCTTTTTCCGGAAAAAAGGATTTTTCCCAAAAAAAATTGAATTATAGTGATATAAGAAAACAATAAAAGGAGAGAGTGATCATGCAGGAATTTTATCAAAAAAATAAACAGGCAATCCAGAACTGTCTGTTGCTGCTTTTTGCAGTGCTGTTCTGTTTCCTGTTTTTCAAATATCTGTTTCCCATTTTTCTGCCATTCTGTATCGGGTGGCTGCTCAGTCTGCTTTTTGCCCCGCTGGCAGACCGTCTGGAGCGATACCATATTTCAAGGGGCATCAGCGCTCTGCTCGGTATTCTGCTGATCTTTGCCGCTTTGGGGCTTCTGGGGTTCTGGTCGGGCAACAGCATCCTGCATCGGGTGCGGGAAATTTCCGAAAATCTGCCCTATTATACTGCCCTTTTGGAAAGCCAGCTTACGGCTTTTTG
>CALASU010000192.1 GCA_937888765.1 uncultured Clostridia bacterium
AGAACGGTGCTGACCTCCGTGCTGTTTTCCCTGATGCTGTATATGCAAGGCATTTTTCCTATCTACAGCAGCGACCCGCTGCTGGCGGCAGTATTTGGCGGTGCGGCGGCAGGCACAGGGCTTGGGCTGGTGCTCAGTGCGGGTGCTACTACGGGCGGGGTCGATCTTGCGGCAACGCTGCTGCATCTGAAATGGGAGCGGATCAAGGTTTCTCATTTTATTTTTGCGCTGGATGCCAGCATCATACTGGCGGGGATGGCGGTATTCGGTGTGGAGAGATCATTGTATGCCATATTGGCGATATTTGTAACGGAAAAATGCATTGTATGGGTCACGGAAGGGGCAGAGCCGACAAGAGGGGCGTGGATTTTTTCAGACAAAAAAGAAGAGCTTCGGGCGGCACTGCTTGCCGAACTGGGAAATGAAGCGGCTGTTTTTTCCAGCAGAAGTATGCAGGGAGAACAGAAAGGACTGTTTTGTATTTTTTCGCAAAAAGAGATGCACATAGTCAAACGAATTATCATAAATATTGACAGAAATGCTGTACTGTTTGTATCGGATGTGCGGCAGGTTTTGGGCGAAGGTTTCCAAAAGAAGTAAAAATAACAATAACAAAAGAGAGGGAATATCGATGTATTTTTGCCAATGAGCGAAAAGCAAGAGTAACTTTCCATAAAAAATTGCCCTCTTTTTTATGGAAAACGCAGACCAAAAGAGATTTTGTCTGTTTTTTTTACGATTTTACTTTCTTTTTTCAGCATTTTGTTATAAAATGAAAGCAGATGGATTTGATACCCTTGACGAAAAGGGATTTTATGCAGTTTATACAGTTTATACAGTGCGTAAAAAGAACGAAACTGTTATGTAAAACAGACGAAATATGAGTTAGAGGTGAGGGCAATGATTTCAAATCAGATTTTGCAGAGTACCATTGACGGCTTGAAAAGCATCACACGCAAGGAACTGAGCGTTGTGGAAAAAGAAGGCAAGGTAATTGCGACGACAGAAGAAAATATGATCGGCCGTCAGATTGACGCTGTGGAAAACTTTATCAGTTCTCCCGCAGAAAGCCAGCTGATTCTGGGGTATCAGTATTTTAAGATTTATGACAATGGTGTGCCGGAATATGTGATTCAGGTAAAGGGCGAGGATGAGTCCGGCTATCAGATTGGCAAAATTGCCGCATTCCAGATTCAGGGTCTGCTGGTGGCATATAAAGAAAGATATGATAAGGATAACTTTATCAAAAACCTGCTGTTAGACAATCTGCTGTTGGTGGATATTTACAGCAGAGCGAAAAAACTGCATATCGAAAACAATGTACATCGTATCGTATATCTGATCGAAACACATATTGATAAGGAAATGAATGTGGTGGAAATCGTAAGAAGCATTTTCCCCGCAAAAACAAAGGATTTTGTAACAGCAGTAGACGAACACAGCATCATTCTGGTAAAAGAAGTGCGTGACAAGGAATCTGCGGAAGAAATCGACCGCATTGCAAAAACAATCGAAGAAACACTGAATGCGGAAACAAACAGCCATGTTTATATTTCCAGCGGTACAGTCGTAAGCGACCTGAAGGACGTTTCCCGTTCCTATAAAGAAGCAAAAATGGCTCTGGAAGTCGGCAAAATCTTTGAAAATGAAAAATACATCGTAAATTATGAAAAACTGGGTATCGGCAGATTGATCTATCAGCTGCCTCTGCCTCTGTGCCGTATGTTCATCAAGGAAGTACTGCACGGTCTGACAATGGATGATTTCGATGATGAAACACTGGCAACCGTAAATAAATTCTTTGAAAATAACCTGAACGTATCCGAAACAAGCCGTCAGCTGTATATCCACAGAAATACACTGGTATACAGACTGGATAAGCTGCAGAAGATGACAGGTCTGGATCTGAGAAACTTCGATGATGCCATCATCTTCAAGATCACACTGATGGTAAGCAAATACATGATGTATATGGATAAAATGTCATATTAAAACCAAGGGGCGAACAGTCGCCCCTGTTTTTTTTGCTTGTACGTATAACAGGTTTATGCTATAATCTAATGATGAACAAGCACGAAAAAAGGAATGGTATGTCGTAATATAAAAAACAAAAACAGAACAGCCGCTGCCAGCAGACAAATACCTAAACCGGACTTATTGGAATTTTTCTTCCCGCCGCCTCCACCAAATAACTCAAAACTGCCTTAAAATAGGTGGTTTTATTTTTTCTTACACAAATTTTACACGATTTGATTCAAAATTTCGACAGCTCTTTCCTCCTCACGTGGATATAGATGTGAATAAGTATTCCAGGTCATTTCTATATTGGCGTGGCCTAAGCGACGCGCAATTTCTTGAATGTTAATTCCCTCATTTGCTAGTAGTGA
>CALASU010000193.1 GCA_937888765.1 uncultured Clostridia bacterium
GCAAATCTTTTCTGCAAGCGGGTTTTTGAAAGGGGTTTAAGGGAAAAACTTTTCCCAAGATAAAGAAAGTTTTCCCCTTTTTTAAATCTGATTTTTCCGAAATTTTGATTTTGTCGACACCCTCAAAACTATCCAAAAATATCTTTAGCAAGGTCTTCTTATCTTCTCTTGCCGTTTGTTTTATCTTTTTTCGCAATTTCTACGTGTACTTTTTTGTTTTTGATCTTTGTATTTTTCATACCATACAGTACATCACGCACAAATTCAGAGGGAACGTCCACAAATGTATAATCATCATACAGGTCAATCGCGCCCAGTGTTTTGCCGGGAACGCCTGCTTCATTTGCGATTGCACCAACAATATCCTTTGCACGGATTTTCTGTTTTTTACCCGCATTGATGAACAGGCGCACCATTTTTTCGCCTTCGCCGCCGTACAGTTCTGTACCGTTGAAGTTGATGTCGTCAATCGCATCAATATCGTCTGCATTTACATCGGACAGGTGGTTTTTCAGCAGTGCCGCCGCGATGTCGATGCTTGTGTAGTCTTCTTCCATCAGTCTGTCTACCAGATGGATGTATTTTGTCAGATGACCTTCGTCAATGATGCCTTTGATCTTGTCAAGGAAGATGTTTGTTTTCATTTCTTCCACGTCGGACAGTGTAGGCAGTTTCTGCTGAACGATCTTTGTTTTTGTATAACGCATGATGTCACGCAGTTTGTAAATTTCCTTGCCTACGCAGAAAGTGAAGGCTTTACCGGATTTGCCGGCACGGCCTGTACGACCGATACGGTGTACATAGTATTCTTCATCCTGAGGCACATCATAGTTGAATACAATATCAATATCATCTACGTCGATACCTCTTGCGGCAACGTCTGTTGCAACCAGAATTTCGATCGTACCGTTGCGGAATTTCTGCATGACTTTATCTCTCTGAGGCTGTTTCAGGTCACCGTGCAGACCTTCTGCAAAGTAACCGCGGCCCTGCAGCAGTTCCACCAGATCATCTACACGTTTCTTTGTGTTACAGAATACCATTGCCAGATTGGGGTCGTATACGTCCATGATACGGCACAGCGCATCCAGTTTTGTTTTTTCCTTTACATCGAAGTAATACTGTTCAATATTGGGAACTGTCAGTTCTTTACGCACAATCTTAATGAATTCGGGATCTCTCTGAAAGCGTTTTGTAATATCCAGAATTTCGGGGGACAGTGTCGCAGAGAACAGCAGTGTCTGATGATCTTCGGGAATTTTTACCAGAATGGTTTCAATATCTTCACGGAAGCCCATGTCCAGCATTTCATCCGCTTCGTCCAGAATCATCATCTGCACTGTTTCTGTTTTCAGTGTGCGGCGGCGCATATGGTCCATCACACGGCCGGGTGTACCGATAACAACCTGCGCACCTTTTTTCAGTGCAGTGATCTGTCTGTCAATGGGCTGACCGCCATAAATAGGCAGTACACGGATATTATCTTTATATTTCAGCAGCTTGCGGAATTCTTCACTGACCTGAATCGCCAGTTCTCTTGTGGGACACAGGATTAGTGCCTGCAGTCTTCTGTCTTCGGGATCAATGCGTTCCAGACAGGGAATACCAAAAGCGGCAGTTTTGCCTGTACCAGTCTGAGACTGTCCGATGATATCCTTGCCCTCCAGTACAATAGGGATTGCCTGTGTCTGAATGGGTGTTGCTTCTTCAAAGCCCATGTCCAGAACCGCCTGACAGATCTCCTTAGATAAATTCATTTCTTCAAATTTCAAATGTTCCATAGTATCTTCCTTTCGTATGTGTGTTTTCTGATTGGCAAAGCCGAAGAAAACAACGAACAGAAAGAACCCTACACCGTTAAAACGGCATCGCATTGTTGCTATGTCGGTCTGCGCCGGCAATTTTCTTCGACTTCTGATGTGCTTTCGCAAAAATAGCGTGTTCGTTTTCGTTCATACATCGAAGCCCGCTGATAAAATGAACACTTTCTTAATATCCCCGTTAAAGCACATATTTTACGGCAAAAAGCCATAGACATCTATCTTAACAAGAAAAAATAAGAATTGCAAGAATTTCTTTTATAGGGTATAATAATTTATTGTGGTAAATCGGAAAAAGACAAAAACGGAGGTTTTTTGAAATGGAATATGTAAAAGCGATTATATTGGGTCTGATTCAAGGTCTGACTGAATTTCTGCCCGTCAGCAGTTCCGGGCATCTGGTACTGTTTCAGAATTTATTTGGCATTCAGGAAGCGACACAGGCGTTTTCCATCCTGCTGCATCTGGCAACACTGATTGCCGTATTCATCTATTACTGGGAGGATATCTGGGCACTGATCCGCAATCCTTTCCAGAGAACAACAGCGTTACTGATTGCAGGTACGATTCCTACAGTTATCATTGCCCTGCTGTTCAATGATACATTTGATGCGATTTTCGGCAAAGGTAAATTTATCGGCTTTAACTTCCTGTTTACAGGGCTGATCCTGCTGTATGCAGATACCCGTCAGGGCGGCAGAAAAAAGGTAAGAAATATGTCCATTTTTGATGCACTGGTGATTGGTACCATGCAGGGCGTAGCAATCCTGCCCGCTGTTTCCCGTTCCGGTATGACAATCAGCACCTGTCTGGCAAGAGGTATGGATAAGGAAAATGCAGCAAGATTCTCTTTTCTGCTGTCCATTCCTGCAATTCTGGGTGCGGTTGTGCTGACAGTAAAGGATATTGTGACAGGCGAAGTTGTGCTGGGCGAAGCAGTAGGCATGGGCCCTATGGCAGCGGGCTTTGTTGCGGCAGCGGTTTCCGGTTATTTTGCCATCCGATTCATGGTAGATATTATCAAAAAAGGCAGACTGAGATGGTTCTCCGTCTATGTATTCCTGTTGGGTGCAGTACTGATTCTGGATCAGTTCGTACTGCATATGATCGTAAGATAAAGAACGGTTTTGAAAGAGGTGTTTTTGCACCTCTTTTTTTTATGCCTCATTTTTGCTATACTGATACAAAGGAGGCGAATATTGTGGAATGGATATGGATTTATTTTGAACAGAATCTGGAATATCTGATGCGAATGATTCTTGCAGGGGTTTGCGGCGGTCTGGTCGGCTTTGAAAGAAGCAAAAGCAGAAAGGAAGCGGGGCTTCGTACACATATGATTGTAGCAGTGGGATCAGCTTTGCTGATGCTGGTATCCAAGTACGGCTTTATGGACGTTTTAACGATACCGGGAATGCGTGTAGATGCCGCCCGTATTGCTTCCAATATCATTACAGGGATTTCCTTTCTGGGAGCAGGCGTGATTTTTGTACGTGATGTTTCCATCAAGGGACTGACAACAGCGGCTGGGCTTTGGTCTGTTGCAGGGGTCGGCATGGCAATCGGTGCGGGAATGTATGTTGTCGGCATCTTTGCAACCCTTCTGGTCAGTGTGGTACAGTGGCTTTCTTATCGCGGATATTTAAAGAAAATTGATGGCCCTATTCACGATACGATTGCGATTACCTATGAAGAAGCACCTCAGGCATTTGATACATTAAAAGCGGAACTGGATAAACGAAATATTATGATTCATCATATCGAAATGAAGAAAAATAATGACGGTACGGTTACTGTCATTCTGGATATTACCAGAAGCAGTTTTATTACCTGCATGGATCTGGGAGAATTGTTCGCACAGGATTCTCATATAAAAAGCTTTCGGTTATAAGAATGCGTTTTTAAACCAGGGAACAATGTTCTCTCAAAAAATCTTTAGTTTTTCTTCTTTTTTCCGAACTTTTATGCTAAAATCCCATGATATACTCAAACAATAAGGAGGGCTTACCGTGGCAGAAAAAAAGACAGCTAAAACACCCGCCAAAAAAGCCGCTGCAGCTAAAACAACTGCAAAAACAACGACGAAAAAAGCCGCTTCCAAAAAGCTGTCCGTCACACTGGATACCGAACTGATGGAACAGCTTGAGGCATATATTGCAGAATATGGTTACAGCAAAGAGGACTTTGTCAGAAAAGCCATTTCCGAAAAAATCAGTCGGGATAAGATCAGTTCCATGATTGACGATATGATTCGGCTTTAAACAGGATAAGAACAGCATTTAAAAAATACACCTGCTTTTTGATATGTACCCCCTTTACTGGACACCCAGTAAAGGGGGTTACTTTTATGCGTT
>CALASU010000194.1 GCA_937888765.1 uncultured Clostridia bacterium
ATGATGCATTCAACGCGGTATTCGTGCATGGGGATGCCGTAGATGATGCCATGTTCTATGGTCGTGGCGCAGGCAGCCTGCCTACAGGCAGTGCCGTTGTAGGCGATATCATGGATGTAGCAAGAAATATGCTGTTCGATGCCAATGGCCGTATCGGCTGCAGCTGCTACAAAAATCCACCCATCAAGACGATTGGTGACACAACTAGCAGTTACTATATCCGTATGAAGCTGGAAGACAGGGCTGGTACACTGGCAGCGCTGGCAGGCGTATTTGGCAGCAATAATGTAAGTATTTCCGTATTGCTCCAGAAGGAAAAACAAGGTGAAAATGCAGAAGTTGTTATTGTAACATACGATGTACTGGAAAAGCAGTTTATGGATTCCATTACTGTGATTTCCACAATGTCTATGGTGAAAGAAATTTCTTCTATTATCAGAGTATATTAAGTAAAAAAGAAGCGTCCTTTTGGACGCTTCTTTTTTACTTAGCTTCTTCGTTGATTACCAGAGCGATCATTTCCATGTCTTCGTCTGTGTTGTTTTCGATGGAGTGCCACTGACCCACTTCGATCAGACAAACATCACCGGGGTGTACTTCTGTTTTGGAGCCGTCGTTGTCAATGAATGTGCCTACGCCTTTGATGATGTAGTAGGGTTCTGTATTGCCAACGTGCTGGTGCCAGCCGATGCTGCTGTGAGGTTTTACGATCACACGGGCAAACATTGTGCCATGGCCCATCAGTTCTTCTTTTTCAACGATGTGGTGGATTTCAACGCTGCCTGCGCCGCCTCTCATGTTTTCTGCTGTTACTACTCTGTCTTTTCTTACCATTTCTTTATTCTCCTTTCATTTATATAGGATGATTTTTTATCTGCTCACGCCTGTCAGATCGAAGGCGGGCGTATAATCGGCTGTTGCGGAAGAACGCTTCTGCATAAAGCCGTTTTTCAGACCGATTTCAAAAAAATGCGCTACGACCTTTTCATATTCAAAGGTAGTCAGCCGACGGGAAAGGGCTTTGATTTCCTTTGCACGATGCATGGGGGTGTACTGGCTCATCAGAGAAACATAGGTGTTTTCGCCCAGTGCTTTCCGAATCCAGTCCAGAATCTTCATACTGTCCTTGTATTGCCCTGGCAATACAAGATGCCGCAGTATGATACCTTTTTGCATCAATCCATCTGTGCTGAAGATATCTTCTCCTGTCTGCCGACGCATTTCCGTAATAGCCGCGATTGCTGTTTCACGGTAGCAGGGGACTTTTGAGTATTCCATAGCAATCGCATTATCCCAATATTTAAAATCGGGAAGATAAATGTCTACCAAGCCCTCCAGAAGCTGTAACCCTTCTATGGATTCGTAACCGTTGGAATTGTAGACAACGGGAATCGTTAACCCGTTCTGTTTTGCCAGACGCAGAGCCGTAGCCGTCTGCGGCAGAAACTGCACGGCAGAAACCAGATTGATATTATGTAAGCCTCTTTCCTGCTGTTCGAGAAAAATTTCTGCAAGACGCTCTATGCTGATTTCCTGCCCGAAGCCTTCTGCGCTGATGTTATGATTCTGGCAGAACACACAGCCCAGATTGCAATGGGAGAAAAAAACTGTTCCCGAGCCGTTTGTGCCGCTGATAGGCGGTTCTTCCCAGTGATGTGCACTGACAAGGGCAACCTTTGGCAAAAGGGGAGCCTTGCACCAGCCGATCTGTCCTGCTGTACGATCAATGCCGCAGTGTCTTGGGCAGATGCGGCAGGAAGAAAGAGCGATTTGTTCCTGTTTCATAAAAAACACCTCTGCCGTTTATATTTTTCAAAGAGAGTGTACCATAGATTGACAGCAAAAAACAACCCTATTCTGCAGCAGTGGACAATGTGCCTAAAAATACTGTATACAATTGTGCGATTTGGCAAAGAAATGGTAAAACTTTCATGAAGAAAAATAAATGTAGAAATTCCTGCATAAAAATAAGACCTTTTTTAAAAAGAAAAATAGGCATTTTTTTGAAAAAAGATTGTAAAATATGCGACTTCATGCTAGAATAAATAAAATGTAAAAATTAGCAGTAAAAAAGAAAATATACAAAGAAAGAGGGAGAAAAGAGAGTATGATTAAAAATTTAAAACTTAGAACAAAGTTTCTGGGTTCCTTTGGGATGGTTATTGTCATGTTCTTAATCAGTGTATTTGCATCTTTTTATGCACTGAATACAGCAAAAGGCAATTTCCAGAAATTCCATGATGACGCATTTCTGATTTCTAATACAACATATGAAATGCGTGCAGATTTACAGCGTTTGTCCAAAAACATGTGTAATGCTATTATGGCACCTACAGCGGAAGAAGCACAGTACTATATTGACTACGCTAATCAGATGATCACAGAACTGCAGGAAGGGATTGACTATCTGAGAGCAAATGTAGATGATCCTGTATTATTGGCAAAGGTGGATGAATTCTACAACAAAATGGTAGAAAGCAGAGATGACCGTAATAAGTTGTTTGAGTTGTCTTTAAATGTTATGGTAGACGAAGCAATTGATTTGTATTTTGACAGCTATGAACCTGTTCTGACACAGGCGCAGGAAATTGCAATCGAAATGGATACCTTCACAGAAGAGTATGCAGCAGAAATTTATGCAGACTCCATCTCTATGATCAACAGAATCACATTTATTCTGATTGCAGTCTGTGTAGTTGCACTGGTTCTGACAGTTCTAATTTCCCTGAAGCTGACAAGCATGATGCTGGGACCTATCAATCAGGTAAAAACAGCGGCAGAAGAAATGACACAGGGTCATATGCATGCCGCGCATGTACTGACATATGAATCCAAAGATGAAATGGGTCAGCTGTGTGACAGTGTGCGTTTCACAATGAAAATACTGGGTGAATACATTGACGAAATCAGTGATATTCTGAAGGTTATGGCAAAAGGCGATCTGACAAAGAACGGCAAGGAAATTACAGAATTCCGCGGCGACTTTGGCAGCATCAAGGACTCTCTGGTATACATCCTGAAGAGCTTCAACTCCACTCTGAATGAAATCAACATCTCCTCTCAGCAGGTAGATGCAGGCGCAGAACAGGTTGCACAGGGTGCACAGGCACTGAGCCAGGGTGCGGCAGAACAGGCATCCTCTACAGAAGAACTGGCTGGCAACGTAAATGACATCGCAATGAAGATTAGTCAGGCAGGCGAATATGCACAGACTGCAAACGACAAGACAATGATTGCAGGTCAGCTGACAGAAGAATGTAACGAACAGATGAAACAGATGGTTGAAGCGATGAATGAAATCAGCCATACTTCTCAGGAAATCGGCAAGATCATCAAAACAATTGAAGATATTGCATTCCAGACAAACATCCTTGCGCTGAATGCGGCTGTTGAAGCGGCAAGAGCAGGGGCAGCAGGTAAAGGCTTCGCCGTTGTAGCGGATGAAGTACGTAATCTGGCTGCAAAATCTGCAGAAGCCTCCAAAAATACAGCAGATCTGATTGAAGCATCCATGACAGCAGTAGACAAGGGTGCGGCAATCGTAGATAAGACAGCATCTCATCTGCAGTCTGTGGCAGACAATGCTTCTGAAGTTGCGCAGATGGTAAAACACATTGCATCTACTGCACAGGAACAGACAATGGCAATCCAGCAGGTATCTGTTGGTATCGACCAGATTTCCGCAGTGGTACAGACAAACTCTGCTACAGCGGAAGAATCTGCGGCAGCCAGCGAAGAACTGTCCGGTCAGGCAGAAGTACTGAAGAATCTGATCCACAGATTCGAGCTGTTTGATGCAGCAACAGGCAAAGCATCCCATAAAACAGCTTCTTTTGAAGAACAGGTAACACGTGTAAATGTTACAAAGAGCTTCAGCACACCTATGTCCATGAGCGCACCTTCTTATGAAGATGATTTCAGCTCTTTCGGCGATAAATACTGATAACCCAAAAGCGGAGAATATTCTCCGCTTTTTTCTTTATTTAAATGTGTTTTTTGCCATGGGTTTCTTTGGCGGATACACCAGTTGTTTTCCTTTGCTTTTTCGACAAAAGCATGTTATCCTGTATCTCGAAACAGATAAAGGAATGAACAGAAAGGGGAAGCAATATGAGAGAATACAACGTAACAATGCAGGAAGAAAAAACACTGTCCAGAATTCTTTGCAATGGATGCGGCAGGGAGATCCCCTTGAAATATGCGGATTATTTTCATGCGGAAAAAACATGGGGCTATTTCTCTGAACAGGACGGCAGACAGGACAGCTTTGATCTGTGTGAGGAATGTTATCATAAACTGACAGATAGCTTTGCAATAAAAATGAAGTAAAAAAGTCCTCGGAGTGCTCCGAGGACAAAATGTGTGGATTGGTATTGCTTATTTAGCATGATTGTGGCAACTGCCGCAGTTGTTGTTACAGTCGCAGTTTCCGCAATTTCCGCAGTTTCCGCAGTTTGTAGAGTTACTGCCGCAACTGCCGTTGCAGAAGGCTTCCGTGCAGTTAGGCGAGCCGAAGATAGGTCCGAAGCCGCAGCAGGATTTCGGCTCTGTAGAGG
>CALASU010000195.1 GCA_937888765.1 uncultured Clostridia bacterium
GCGGGTTTTTGAAGGGGTACGGGGAAACTTTTCCCAAGTAAAAAAAGTTTCCCCGCCAAATTTTGATTTAATGATAAAAGACCTTGGATTCCTAAGAATCCAAGGTCTTTTGTTTATTCTACAGAAATCAGTTTCATTGCACCTGTTGTGCTGTCTTTCATATAACGGAAAGTAAAGCCGTCGCCTTCGCTCAGAGAAGAGATATCCTCTGCAACAGCAGAGTTTGCATCAAACTGCAGTGCCATAACGGAGCCATCGGGCAGAGTCACTTCTGCTGTATGGGAGTCGGAAAGACCGTTGAATACGCCGGTTGCTACCTCACCCTGCGGTGCGGCAGGGGGAACAGGCTCGGTTTCCTCACTGTTGGATGTGTCGGGCTCCTCTTCGATCAGTTCCATAGAGGATACACTGCAAAGATATTTCGGCAGTGTGCTGTCTTCCGCAAATGTCAGCTTCTGCAAGGTGGTATCCCATTCGCAGATAATACCATGGCTTTCGCCGATGCTCCAAAGCTGTGCGGTAACGGTGTAGCCGTCTTCTGTTTCCTTGGAATCTGCCAGTTTCATTTCGGAAAGACCACGGTCCCCAGGTGCCAGCAGATAAGCATTTTCAGCTTCATCGTATGTAATATTACCATGCATAATGGCGGGCAGTTCGGGCAGTTCTGTCAGACCGCTGAACATAGCAGCGGCGTGCTCCAGCATGACTTCTGCAGGGACTTTCAGATAGCCTTCTTCTGTTTCGGTTACGGCAACGTGTTCTGCTGCATAGCCGCCTGCAAAATAAAACAGGGATGTCCAGATAAATTCGGGATCAGCTGCATCGTAGGTCAGATTGTTTTCAATCATGCATCTTGCCAGTGCATCAATCGGTGCTGTCATGGAAGCAACGGCTTCTTCGGCTGTTGGAATCAGCTCGGAAGTGGTGGGATCTTTTGTGGGCAGCTCTTCGGGTTTGTTACAGCCTGCAATACCGATTGCTACCGTACAGGTAAGTAAAATGGTCAGTATTTTTTTTAACATGGATAGTCCTCCTTTGTAATCAGAATGTATATGCTTTGCTTGCTCTCTTTTAGTATATCGTATTTTTTTGAAGAATCCATAACGAATTTCTTTCAATTTTCTGAAATCTTTCTGTTTTT
>CALASU010000196.1 GCA_937888765.1 uncultured Clostridia bacterium
TGTAATTCTTTCAAAAAATTTCATTTTTAGACTTGACTTTTAATAGTTAGTCTCATTCTTTTTCGTTTCTATTTTTATAATTCTGTAAAAAAAAGAAGAAATCCTCTTGTGTAAAGAAAATTTCTCCTTAAAGATTTTTTTAATTTAATGTCCTTTCATCAGATGAGAAATGGATTTATACAGGAAGAAAGTGATCGCACAGTTAATACCCGCTTTCAGCGCATTGAAAGGAATGATTGCAGGAATCATCATGGACAGTACCACTTCCAGAGGTGCACCCATAAACAGGGGTGTAAAAATCATATTCATGACAACCATCGCCGCTGTCTGCACAATTGCACCAACTACCAATGCCGCTACGGCTGTTTTTCTTGTTTTGTGGCGTTTATAGATATTGCCCGCTACCAGTACACACGCACCTGTTGCAAAGATATGCATGATGATGCCGATAAAGCCGCTGTGTGCGCTGACTGTCATACCCTGAATAAAGGAAACGATCACTGTCAGCAGAAAGCCTGCCATAGGGCCATATGCAAATGCGCCGATCAGAATGGGGATATCCGCAGGGTCATATTCCAGAAATGCCGCCGCAGGGATCAGAGGAAAATGTACCGCCGATACCAGTACGATAGAAATTGCCCCAAGCATCGCCATAGATACGAGCTGTCTTGTTGAAATCTTTCTCTTGTCTGTTGTTTTTACTGTGTTTTCCATTGTCTGTTACCTCCATTGTTTGTTTAGACATTTCAGGCTTTGTCTGTCTTCGCCGACGAAAACTCCATTCGTAGTGCTTCGCACTACTCATGTACTTGCTCCGCAAGTCATTTTTTACAGCTGTACGACCTGCATCCTACAAGCAGATGCAGTTCTTCCAGCAGTAAAACGGTTTTCTCCGCCTTCTGACAAAAAAAGAAGCCTGAAATTCTTCAGGCTAAACATGCAAATAAAGGACGATGCTTTTTCTATGTAAATACCGCAAAGATACAGCTTGATACCGCACTGCATACAAAAAAACATCACTCTTTATTTCTTCTCCCATCCAGACTATACTGTCGGTTCTGGAATCACACCAGATCCTGCGTAAATACGCTCGCGGACTTTACCGCCGATCGGGAATTTCACCCTGCCCTGAAGAAATTGTATATATTTTACTCCCTCATTATAATACGAAAAAACCCTTATTTCAAGCCTTTTCTAGCATTTTTGCAAATACAGCTTTTTCCAGCAAAAACGGCGTATTTTGGTGTAAATTGGTGTATTTTGGTGTAGAATTGGTGTAAATCTGGTGTAAGATTTTTTGGGGTTCTGTAACCCGATTTTGCCTTTTTTCGTTAAAAAAAGTACATACCGCAATGAAACGGCATGTACTTTTCTATTCTTGCTTATTCCGCATAGGTACGCTGCAGATCATCTAACTTTTCCAACGCAACTTTCTCACGGTCTGCATTTACATGGGTATATACTGCCATCGTTGTTCGAATATCATTGTGTCCCATAAAATGCTGAATCGTTTTCGGTTCCAGCCCCGCTTCTGCCAGTCTGGTGCAAAAGGTATGTCTGAGGATGTGAGGCGAAATATTAGGTAGCTGAACCTCTCTCCTGTCATTCATCGCTACAATTTTCTGCAGCCGCTTCCGTACTCTGTCAGCGTTCATCGGTCTACCTGTTGATTTTGACAGAAATATAAAATTTTTGTACCCATCTACAGTAAATTCCGCATCTTTTTTACACTTCATCCAGAAAATCCGCTGTTCCGCCAGACTTTCATAAGCCTGCCGACTCAGGGGCAGGATTCTGTTTTTACCGTTCTTTGTCCCGTCTTCGCAATAATAACGGGCTTTGCCATCCTTCGGTCTATATAACAGCTGGTGATTGATAGAAACTGTTCTTTCCTGCATGTTCACATCATCCCATGTCAGCCCCAGTGCTTCGCCAATTCTAAGCCCCGTATACAGGATAAAACGCATCAGCGGAGCATATTCCTGACCCTGCAGCCTTGCAAGCAGCTCTTTTTCTTCTTCAAAGCTCAAAGCATACTTAACCTCCTTTGCTACCGGATAGTCTTTCAGGCAACCTTGTGTCGGATTGTTGCGGATTACATTATCATCTACGGCCAGCTGAAATGCCGGATGCAGAATTTTCTGTAAAATCGCAATCGTACCGTTTGCATATCCCAGTTCTGTACTACAGTCTTTATAAAATTTCAAAATATGGGATTTCTTTACGTCAATTACTTTCATACGTCCAAGGAAACTATTCTGAATACAGTGTTTCATGTAGTACTGGTAATTATTGTATGTAGAGTTTTTCAGGTTTGCTTTAACTTCGAGGTACATTTTAACCTGTTCTGCTACCGTCAGACTGGAACGGCAAAGACCGATGCTCTGTTCTGCTGCAATCTGACTTTCCAGCTGTCTGAGTTCATTTAGACTTTTAGCGTAAACACATTGACGATTTTGGTTCAGATCTGTCCAGCGATACATGTATGTTCCGTCTTTTCTCTGGCTCTCTCCGGCTCTCAGCACTCTTTTACTGCTGTCCTTTCGTACCTTCTTCATTGTTAATCCCTCCTTAAAATACAGATACCGCTGCAGTTGCAGCGGCATCTTGTAGAACTTCAGATTACATATTGATTTTCAAGCCACTTTTCAAAACGATCTCTTTTGATAAGCACTTTTTTTCCTATCCTCAGTGTGTAATCGTTCGACTGTTTGACAAGCTCTCGAAGCTTCTTTTCGCCAATGTTGAAAAGAATCGCTGCTTCTTGGATTGTAAGGTTCACTTTCTGCCATACAGGCATCTCTATTCTGCTCATATTCACAGCTCCTAGTATTATATTGGTATAGCCAATAAGGCTATCCAGTTAATAAATTTCTCT
>CALASU010000197.1 GCA_937888765.1 uncultured Clostridia bacterium
CTATTGATGGAGAAATCATCGAACTGCAGAAATTTGCAGCTTTGGGCAAGGAAGGCGTACTGCTGCTGATGAGTGACAGTACCAATGCGGAAAGAAAGGGCTTTACCATTTCTGAAAAGAACGTAGGTAAGGTATTTGAAAAGATTTTTGAGGATACGCCCAGAAATCGTATCATGGTAGCCACATTTTCCTCCAATATCCACAGAATCCAGCAGGTTATCAATGCGGCATATATGTATGGCAGAAAGGTTGCCATCATCGGCAGAAGCATGGTCAATGCCGTGAAGACTGCATCCGAACTTGATTATCTGTGGGTTCCCCCAAGAACGCTCATTGATATCAGTGAAATCAGAAACTATAGAGATGAACAGCTTGTTATTATTACCACAGGCAGTCAGGGCGAAACCATGTCTGCGCTGTCCAGAATCGCTTCCGGCGAACATAAGCAGATTACCGTAAAACCGGATGATAAAATTATCATCAGTGCGTCTGCGATTCCCGGGAACGAAAAGAATGTATTCCGTGTGGTAAATGAACTGCTGAAAAAGGGTGCAAAGGTTGTTTACGGCGATATGGAAGATATCCACGTTTCCGGTCACGCCCGTCAGGAAGAACTGAAGCTGATGCTGGCACTGACAAAACCTAAATTCTTCATGCCTGTACACGGCGAATTCATGCACCTTTCTCATCACAGAGATCTGGCGATTTCCATGGGTATGGATAAAAATGATATTTTCGTGATGAAGCTGGGCGAAGTGCTGGAAGTCAATAAAAACGAAGCCAAAGTAACGGGCGTTGTGCCTGCGGGTCAGGTGCTGGTAGACGGTCTGGGTGTCGGCGATGTCGGCAATATCGTTCTGCGTGACAGAAAGCATCTGTCCGAGGATGGTCTGATGGTGGTTGTTGTTTCCATGGATAGGGAAATGGGTACGATCATGGCAGGCCCCGATATCATTTCCAGAGGTTTTGTATATGTAAGAGAAGCGGAAAACCTCATGGACGAAGCGCGTGCCGTGGTGTTGGAAGCACTCTTGAAATGCGAAGAAAAGAATATCACAAGCTGGAACTATATCAAAGGTGTCATCAGAGATACCCTGAAAAATTATATCTGGCAGAAAACAAAGAGAAGTCCGATGATCCTGCCGATCATTATGGAAATCTAAGAAAAAATTTGACCCCCGAACTGTGTTCGGGGGTTTTTACGTTATCTGAACTCAAATAATTTATTTACAGGAATTTCCAATGCTTTTGCGATGCTGAAAATAACATCTAAAGAAACAGCGCAGTCATTGTTTTCGATTCTGGACATGTGTGTACGGCTGATATTGATTTTTTCTGACAGCTGCATTTGAGATAAGCCTTTTTCTTTTCTATAGTAAGCAATATTTAAACCTAATTTTTTGTATTCTTCAAAATGTTCTCTTTGCATAAGCCATACACTCCTTTGGCAATAGTTTATGCAAAAACTGAAAGAATCTCGACAACGCTAAAATACATATATGTTATATTGCAGGTTGCATAATAAACGTGAAAATGATAGTATGTAGCTATAAAAAAGAAAAATAGAGAATATTGCGGAAAGAGCAGAGGATACGATGAGTGAATTTCAGAAAAGGCTTAAAATTTTGCGGAAGAAAAAAGGGGTCAGCCAAAAAGCGTTAGCGAAGAGATTTCAATATGGTGCGACTACAATTTCCGGATATGAAAATGGGAGAAATGAACCATCTTTGGATATTTTGATTCAGCTTGCAGAGTATTTTAATGTAACTGTGGATTATCTGATTGGAAAAGAAGATTTCCCCAAAAGAGGAATTCGCATGACGGAAGAAGAATCGGAATTGCTGTACAATTATCGGGAATTAACCATAGAGGAGAGAAATGTGGTTTCTGCTATGGCGAAAATTTTGATTGTGAAAAAATAGGATTCAAAAAAGCCTCCGAAGCAAAACTTCGGAGACTGTGTATGTTTAAAATATATTTTTATTTACAGAACTATGTATATGGTTCTACAGTATCGGGTTCCAAGGGGGTGACCCCCTTGGTGGGAGTTTGAGGGCAAAGCCCTC